>NZ_CDLCQJ010000138.1:0-18878 GCF_975850365.1 Candidatus Hodarchaeum mangrovi
CCTACTCCCCATAGGATCAATAATTCTCCAATATCTATTACCTTGAATCAACAATGAAATAATCTCTTTATTAACGATTCCATGAGTCCTTAGCATAAGAGGTCTTTATCAAGGTGTATTCCTCATCAGGAATTCTAAATCCAACTTTTGCTAATATATTTGATGTGCTCTCACTTGAAGAAATCCATCGAATTTTCCAGCCATCATGATTTAAACGAATCTCAACATCAGGAAGGTTACCCAAGAGATTGTGATCAAATTGGATAATATCTTGATAGGCTCCTGTCAATGCAATTGCTAGATATGATTCATTCAATCCATTAACATTCGCAACAGGTATTCCCTGTAACTCTTGAGGTTCAGGGAAGCTTAAAAGAAAATTATCATTTGTATGGAAAAGTTTTTTGTTTCTTTTTGTTAAGAATCGGTTCATTTCCCCGTCAGAATCACATGTAATATCTACTAAACGAAGTAACGTCTCTGGAGGGAAGTTAAGAAATTCAATAGGAAATATTGGAAAATATTGATTCACTAAAACATAGTCACAGGCACTGTTAAACACAGAGAAATTTCCTATTGCAAATTTTGATGCGACGATTAATAATTCATTTACTTGAGGTTCCTGAAGAATTTTTGTAATTTGGGCTGAATCAAAATGCTTAATTATCTTTTCTCTGAATTTTAGTCTTAAAAAACCAATTAAGTGTTCATGATTCTTCAATTCGACCATGTTTTTACATTTACTAGTTACTTCAATATCAAAATCTTTGAAATTCTTGTACAATAACATGAAGTCATCTAAAGATTGAATAGAATCAATTTTTTTCTTCCAACTGTAATAATTTTTCCCTAATACTTCTCCTTGAGGGTAAATATCTTTAATTTCAAGAATTTGTACCAAAACTAATGATGAAAGTGCAGTAATTCCCCTACCTACTTCAATTAGAATATTAGGATGGGTATTCTCTTCAATATTTGAAATGATTCCTTTAACTATATTTTGAACATAAAATTCTATAGTATCTGGTTCTTGTACAGTAACTAGACCTTCATAATCAATTGGGAGTCCTCCTCCAAAATTTAAGGTTTGAAGGTTATCATAACCTTCTTTTCTTAGAAAGGTATAATAAGATGTAAGATATTCAGCTAACGCCTTAAAATCAGTTAATGAAGTGATTTGTGATCCAATATGAGCATGAAGAGCAAATAATATGTTTTTCTTTTTCTTGGATATAAGAAAATTAAGAATTTCATCCAGTTCAGCGATAGATAAACCGAATTTAGAGTCTCTACCCGATGAGTGAGCCCAATGCCCTGAAACTGGAATATAGGGCTTTAAACGTAAACAAATTTTTGAGTTAAAATCAGGATCAATTTTATATAATGTTTCAAGTTCTCGAAGTGTTTCAATCGATATAAGGATATTCCATCCCTCATTTAGTTTTCTTAACGCAAGTCCTAAATAATCCTCATCTTTAACACCATTGCAAACAATAAGATGTTCCCTCTTCTCTTTTAGAGCTTCGAGAGTTATAATAAATTCAGCTTTAGTTCCAGCTTCTAGCCCATACTGAATAATTTTTGAATCTAAAACGGTTTTAATTGCATGGGCTTGTTGATTAACCTTTATGGGGTAAACTGCGTGGAACTTACCCTGATACTTAAATTCATTAAAATTTCTATTAAATGAGGACACAATTTTTTCAATCTGATATTCAACCAATTGAGGAATTCTCAAAGTCAATGAGGGTGCTTGTGTAATATCTCCTAATTGCTCCTTGATTTGTGTATAGACTGTTTCCAAGATTGTTTTAATTGAAATGATTTGTCCTTGAATTTTTAAACATAATTCCCCTTTTTCATTAATATCTAGAAAATGAAACTCTCTAAAATTTTTGCCAATACCATAGAGAGCTCTTGAGTCTTCTATTGTCCAATTTATCTCATTCACCTAGAGTTTTCCCACCAAAATTTTCAAATGTCCTTAATTTCTATTTAATTTCTATCCTTTAAAAGATCTAGGTTTCCCGAGTTCTACATTGAAAGAATTTAAAAGATGGACCTCTCTTTCTGAAAGTAGAACTTCTCCTTTAAGAGAATTTAAATGATAAAATTAAGATGGAATTTCTATAAGAGGGCATTAAATGAAGATAAGTCAAAAATTACTCATCACCTTTATTACTTTATTAATTATTCCAGTATCGATCCTTGCCATATTGAGTGGAATACAGATCATTTTACTTAGTGAAGAAAACTCTAATGATTCAGCAAAGGCACTCAAGACAGACTCATTAGAACAATTACAACGAATGGTACAAGATGAAGGTATTTTTGTAAATGAAACCTTTAAACAATGGATTTCTGAGGTAAAAATGCTTGATAATTATACTGAGGTATTATTCAATAATGAAATTAATATTACTCCCCAACACACTTATTATTGGGATAAGGTTCTTGAGAATACGAATTCAGGGCTGGTTGTCCCAGGGCTAATAAATAATTATAATTATGATCCCCCGGAAATATCTTGGGATGTAAGCTGTTATTTTCTACCAAGAGAATATGCACCAACCCCAGCAAATCCATTCGATTTAAGTCTGAAGATGCAAACAATTTTGAATGCCTCTTCAAATATGGATAATGCGTTTAAGTCCCTTCATGCGGCGAATACTAATTATGTTTGGATTTATGCTGGATTTGAAGGAGAAGGGCATCTCTTTAGGAATTACCCCTATAATAATTTAGAATATTTCTTAGATTATTATGATGACGGAACAGATTATGATCCTTTACAAGAAGAATGGTATACTACTGCTACTACTCTTCTCAATGAGACAGCTAGTGCCTTTATAAGTCCTTATTGGGATCCAGCGGTAGGTTTGATTATTTCTATCACTCGTCCTATGCGTTATCAAAATGGAACGTTATTTGGCGTTGTTGGCGCAGATATTACGATTACTTCAATAGTTGAAGAAGTCCTAGGAATATCCTTCTTGGATAATGGTTATGCCTTTCTTTTGGGGAGTGATGGGTCTGTTATTGCGCATCCTGAGTTGGATCAAGAGGCAGAAGAACTTCCTTCAATAGGTGAATTAGAATTCATAAATATGGATGAACAAAATTCGTTTGAAAGTTCAATAGTTTCTAAAATGACACAGGGTTTATCAGGAACAGATTCTTTTCTTAAGAACGGAAAATCTTGGTTTATTTCCTATGCACCAATTACAGTAGCAGGTTATTCCTTAGGTATTATGGTTCCTGAATCAGACATCATTGCTTCTGCTGTACAAGTTAGGGAAACAATTTCAGGATTAACAGTTCAACAAACATTTCTTTTTGCAGTAATTCTAATCATAATTCTCACGTTAGTAGTAGTTGTGGGATCCATTATCTCAAATCGTATTGTACAACCAGTCAACGAATTAACTCGTATGGTGAATTTCATAGCAGAAGGAGATCTATCACGGGATTTAAGAAGTAGTGCTTCTTCCATGGGAAAAGAGGTGGCTACGTTACATTCAGCCTTTGATAATTTATTAACTTCCTTACGGTTTGGAAATACAGATTATTATCGTGGTGACTTGAAACGAGCATATCAGAATTATAAGAAAGCACATGAACTATTTACAACTACAAAGAATGAAAGAGGAATTGCAATAGCTACAAATAATTTAGGAAACATTTATCGTGCATGGGGAGATTTCGATAAGGCAAAAGAAGCATACTTTGAAGCCATTCGGATAGGAGATATTCAAAAAGATAAAAGAGGATTAGCATCACGATTTAACAATTTAGGGATACTCTATCTAGATAAGAAAGACTATAAATTAGCTTTACAGATGCTTGAAACTGCTAAACAGTATGATGAAGAGACTTCAAATGTCAAAGGATTAATCACACGATTAGGAAATATTGGTATTGTCTACGAACGATTAGAAGACAAAAACAAAGCTGAAAAATTCTTTAAGGAGGCAATGAACCTAGCAGAAAAGAATAATGACACCCGAGGACTGGCAAATACCTATCTCACCTATGCAATTTTCTTTATGGGACAGGGTAAGTATAAAGAATCATTGGAATACTTATTAAAATCCTTTGATTTAGCAAAATCTATTGATGATGTCCGATTAGCATTGCATTGTTTAGAACGTTTAAGTACAGCCTATGAAGAGCTAGATCAGCCCACAGATAGTCATAAAGCCAGAATTAGTGCTGAAATGATCCGAAAAAAGATTATGCATCCAAAGATGGCGTTGTTTGTCCTTGACTATAGTGGATCAATGGAAGGACAAAAAATCCGTTCAGCTGTTCGCGGAGCAACAAAGCTCTTCGAAGGTCAAATAAATCCTCAAGATAAAGTTGGAATAGTAATCTTCAATAATCAATCAAGGACAATTTTACCCTTGACACAAGTTGAAGGGAATGAAAAGAATATACTACGGAAGATCAAAGAATTAAGATATCCAAGTGGTATGACAGCTTTTTATGATGCTCTAGGAGATGCACTAAACTTTCTGAATAAAGAGAAAGGTAATGAGCAAAAATGGCTAATTGCTTTAACAGACGGTGAGGATAATTCCAGTGAACGCTTCTCTATATTACGTCATGGTCGAAGAACTTTTGAATTTTTTACAAAATTATCAGAGAAAATTGGAGTAAAAGCTACTTCAATTCCTGATTTTATTGATGAAAATCTATTAACTATTAATATTGCCATTGTAGGCGTAGGTGAGGAAGTAAGAAGAATTGCCAGGCCCTTACAAGAATTATGTAATGCTACTCCACGGGGTAGATATATAGATGTTTCAAAACCAAGTACCCAAATAGAAAGAGCTATTGAGGAAGCATTCGAGGAGATTAAAGATGCAATCGGACAGGTTGACGTTGAAGGATTTGATGTGAGTGAGGACTAAGGAGGTATAAACAATGGTACGAAGTATAAGGGAAAATATTGTGATTAGCTTTGCAGTATTCAGTTTAATTTCATTAGTCCTAGTTGGTGGGCTTTCATTAATTTTTATTAGTCTCATTGGGCAAACTACAACGGTAATGAGTACTGATGCTTTAAAAACCCAGATAAAAGATAATATTGAACAAACTGCAGAACAAAATGCCTTAGTTATTAATCGAAAATTATCCAATGCAGAAGCCATGGTCAACGCAATGGCTGAGGAATGTGAAAACCTCTTCCGGCCTACCTCACCATATAATTATCGGCGTAGCTACTATGATTACTTTTTCGAATATGATCGGGGTTTACAGAATTTTCCGAATGGGACCTATCTTGATCCATATTATGGAGTATATTTGTCCTGGGATTATTCTAGCTTTTATTTCCCAGGTTCTAGTAGTAGCAACTATTTGACTCTATTAGAGGCTGATAGCCAACTTAATGACACAGTAAGCCGTACTGCTAATATGGATGTCATTTTCAAACTGATACATATTAATATGCCGGAAATACGATGGTTATACATTGCCTTTGAACACGAGAACTTATTTATTAATTATCCGGGCTCTGTCGTTGGTGGCACTGATATTGAACGGCAAACGGATCCATTCACTGCTACTGAAGAGGACTGGTACACAGAAGTTCGAAATGGATTTGGAAATATAGTTTTTACTGCCCCGTATTTTGACCCTATAGATGGTGCATTATTAATTACAATTGGAAAAGCGATTTACCATCCTGGGAATCAGAATTTGCTTGGATGTATTTTTGCAGATATAACAATTGAGAGTATTAAGGAAAAGATTATTGATATTACTATACTTGAAACAGGGTATGCAGTATTAATACAACAATCTGGATTAGTGGTTGCTCATCCTGAATGGACGGCAATAAACCCTAATGTTGATCTTCCTTCAATTGAAGAAGTTGAGATCAACTTTGATGGAAGTCCTTCGTTATTACTTGGACATTTAACAGTTATTACCAGTGGAGAATCTGGAGTTGTTGAATATGTTCGTAATACTCAAGCACGATATATCGCATTTGCTCCTGTTGGAAAAGGAGATTATATCTGTTTAATAGTTGTCCCAGTCAGTGAAGCAATTGCCTCCGTTGCACCTCTTCAAAATAGAATTGAAACAGCGACTCTCAGTGCGTTAATACAAGTAGTAACTATCATTGCCATCGCCGTAGTTGCTTCATTATCAATTGGAATATGGTTGTCTAATAGAATTATCAGGCCGATCACAAAGTTGACTAATATTGCTTCGAAAATGGCTACTGATAAAATTCGTGAGGATATTCTTGGAGAACTTGATATTCAAATAGATAAAGAGCTAGAGGCTCAAGAGGACGAAGTTGGTGATTTAACTCGAGCTTTTAAGGGAATGTTATCCACTCTAAAAACTGAAACAAAGAAAGATCAAAAGGGACTTGATGATTCATTCTGGGATACCTAGATCTTTTCCAGTTTTTTCTTTTCCTTAGAATTAATTGAAATTTACATTGAACCTAATTTTTCTTTACAAAATTATTGTAGTAATGAAAATTCGTTTGCATAACAGAATGGACATTCAACATAGCCAACTGATTCTCTTTCGGTGTAACACTTCTCACAAAGGAATCTTAAACAGGCTTTACACTGATGATGAGATTCTAGCACCGATTTAAGCTCGTTACATGACATACAGAAGAATTTATCAGTTGAAATTATTAATAAGTCATCGAGCGCGATATCAGGGGTTCCATACATGTCAATTCTTCCCCCTAACTGTCCACTGCTTTGAAACGCAAGAATATCTGCATAAAAATCATTATACGAAATAGGATAATTCGTAGAATCAACATATTTTCTGTGGAGTCGTGAAATTGGTATCCCAGATACTCCAAAGCTCCTAGATAATTCTAATATTAATGGACGTAACTCAATAAGATCTACACCTGCTTTAACAAGCTGAGATTTGCTAATAACCTTTCCATCCGGATCTATTAATTGTACAATCACGCGATAGATAGAAATAGTTCCTTTTTTAGTCAATATAACGAGAGAATCGTTTTCAGAGTCAAATAATTTCCCTGTTACAATAATTCGTATTCGTTCAGCATCTTCATACTCATAAAGAAGTGCTGGTTCTCCAGTTAGAATCCAAATCGAAATTTTATTATCAAATGATGTAACTAGGAAACGATGAATACCCAAAGCTAGTAGAGTTCCGCGAGAAATTTTCCTTCCTAGAGTATAACTTTGTTCTATTTTGCCACGAAGATTTAATATATGTACTTTACCATCCTGCTCCATAATAATTGCTTTATTCTTTCTGTCAGACTCAAAAGTACCAATTATTGCACTAGAAATTCGTGAAGGAAAAGTTTTTCGCCATAAAACAGAGCCATTACTCGTTAAGAGAATAGCAGTATTGGCTTGGGCTATAACAAGCGCTTCTGATTCTTTATCATCCTCAAAATCCCCTAAAGAAATACTTTTTATGGAATCACCTAAATCAGTTGCCCAAACTAGTTTACCTGAAGTATTAATAACACGAACCAAGCCATCCAAACCCCCTGAAATTAAATTTTTACCTTTAATGCTTCCAATTGCTAAGCAGGTAAACTGGGTTGACCAATCCAGAGATGATTCCTTAGTACCATCAGGACTAATAATATGAAGCTTATCATCATAACAACTCAAAACGATTTGAGGTAATTCCTTAGTTATTTTCCCAATAGTGATAGCATAACAATCAGAGGGTGGCGAAAAGAATGAAACCTTTTCTAATTTAACTTGATAATCCTTTAAAGAGGATTTTATTGAATAATCTGCCATAATTGGATTCATTCCAACAAAAGAGAAATTAATCTCTATTTAATTCGTTAATTTATTACGATATCACTTAAACTAATCGATTACAGAAATTCATTGATGATAATTTCCCTATTCTCTTAACTACACTTAATCCCTAAAAGCCAACCTTTTACTTTATTTAGTTTAAATCTAAAATAATGCACATAATCTCCAGTTTTTTGTCTCTAAATTTAACTTATTCCAATCTTTGAGAAAATTGCATCCAAGATTACCCTTATAAATTAGCTAAATACATTTAATTTGGATATTATTCCAATGATGTAGATTGAAAATGGATAAGAAAAAAGCACAACAAATAAATGAGCAGAAAAAAGCTCAAAAAAAGGCTGAATTTGACGCTTTCCTAAAAAAGAAGAAGGCGGAACGAGAAGAAAGAATTAAACAGGTAAGTAGACCATAAAAGGATAATTGTAAAAAAAATTTTATTTTTGGTCTGTTTCTAGCAATGTTCTTGTCATAACTGATACAGCTGATATGAGGAAGGGAAGAAATTTTTCATTAAAGTAATGTACTTAAAAATTAGAGAATTATATATGCAGATATAACCTAAGACCTTCATTAGGTTTTTTACCATTATCCTTAAGGTTATAAAACTCTTTAACCTTCTTGTACGTATACTTTATTCCATTTATTAGGTTTTTTAAGGAAACTGGAGAGCATATACCTTTAATCATTAAATATAAAGTAATTTCTTGTCTTATAACACTAATTATCCTTTTTCCAGTCATTTTAGTACAAAGTTTCACCAATATTAATATTTTCCCCGCTTTACCCGAAACTCGTTCCTTTTGGGCATATAGTTATATAACACAAGAATTGTCCCAAGTAGATGCTAGGTTGCTTGGAAGTAATAACTTTTGTACCCTTTATATGGATAAGGAATGTATTACCAATTTAGATAAAGCATCCATTATTGCAAAAATGGAGGACTTTTGTAATAAATTTGATAAAATCTCCACAGGGGAATTTAGGTGTCATATTTGTCATTCATACTTCCTATGGGTGGATAGTTCAACAACACTTGCGTTATGAAGAAGAAAGTACGGTCAAAGATTTATTCTGGTGATTCTCAAATAATGAGACTTATTCAATTCTTTATTATATTTCGAAAAATACTCCTATTGCTCCAAAAGAATAGGGACCAAGGCCTATAATTGAGATTAAAATCACATTGGAAGAAGCGATAAATACCACATCATCCTCAGTGACCAGTCAAACCACTGGATCTACAAATACTCTAGGTTTTTCAAATAATTTTCCTCTATTATTAATCATTTTTCTAATTCTAGCTCAGTTAATAGCCTTTATATCTTCAAAATCCAAAAGGTAATAAAAATTGACTTTGTTTTTGGACAAAAATTTGCGAAGGATCTCTTTATTATGAATACGGTTTAATATAACGAATAATCCACAAATCTGTCCTTCATAAGCCTTAATAGATTGAATAATTGGATCTTTACTCGCTCCTGATGTAATTACATCGTCTACAATTAATATTCGTTTTCCACGAATATCTCCTTCAATTAATTTTCTTGTTCCATGATCTTTCTGTTGCACTCGGGTTAAAAAAAAGGATTTTTCTAATTCTAACGATAAAGCGACTCCAAGAGGAATCCCTGCTAATGGAGGAGCTGTTATTCCTTCAATTGTTTGAATAAGGTGATTGGCGTCCAAAAACATAGAAGCAATTTTAATCACTCTTTGAAATTCCTTTGGAAAGTTAGGGAGGATTCTCAAGTCTATATAAATTGAAGAAATTGTGCCATCTTTGAGGAGAAATTCCCCAGATTTAACAATATCTAGTTTTTTAAGAATATGCAATAACTCTACTTTTAAAGCTGACTCCAGAGGGATCAAAAAGTTCACCCAACATTATAATCTTTTTTTTTATTATAAAAACACTTTTTAAAAAGCTTTTAAAGAAAGGATCTGACAGTGCAAACGGATACTGAAATGACCTTTAATGCCTTACTTCAATTCTCAAAGAAGAAAAGCAATAGTAGAATTTGTGTGGGACTCGATTTAGCTACATATGGCAGTAGGGAAAGTAATACTTTAAAGAAGGAACAAAATAAGCTTGAAATAATAATCAACTTAATAAATAATTTAGCACCTGAATGCTGTGCCTTTAAAATCAATCGCCAATATATTCTTGATCTTTCTATTGAAGAGATCCAGCTAATTACAGAAACCGCTCATAAATTTAAAAAACCAATTATTATTGACCATAAGCTCTCAGACATTGGGTCTACAAACGAACAAGCAATATATCGTTTTTCTCAAGAAGGATTTGATGGTTTTACAGCTAGTCCTTATCCAGGTAATATTCAGGAAATCGCTCAAATGGGTCATTCAGCCATGCTAGCTTCTTTTTTTCTAGTTCTAATGTCTAACCCTGAAGCTATCTGGGTGAAAAATGCTTATTTAGATGGATTAGCAATTTTTCAATATATAGCTCGCTTAGCAGATAAATTTGCTGATGGAGTTGTTATTGGAACCACGGGTCATATTACAGAAAAGGACTTACAATTATTAAAATATGAACTTCATAATAAAGTAATACTAGCTCCTGGTATAGGAGCTCAAGGTGGAAACATGAAAATACTGCTCGATTTATTTGAGGAAGATGTTATATTCAATGTAGGTCGTTCCATTATTTATGATAGAGATCCACTTACTAAATTAAGGAAATTTAATATTGAAGTGAGTGAATCAGGTTTTTAGATTGCTTTTAACTAATTCTAAAGTAAAAATCCAGGATAAATATCTCAGAATTAATATTTTAATTAATGAGGAAACAGGTGTTATTCAAAAAACGTTTCTTCGGGCCCCAAACTCTCAACAAAGAAGCGAACAGATATTTAATCTCAAAGGGAAATTTGTTATTCCTGGACTAGTTGATATTCATTCACATTTAAGAGATTTTGAAGAATCATCAAAAGAAACTTTACTCACAGGAGCGAAAGCTGCTGCCGCTGGTGGGTATACTACTGTTTTTGATATGCCTAATAAAATACCCCCAATGCTCAACTTGGAGGATCTTGACAGATTCACTAAAAAAGCTAATAAAATTTCTTTTATAACAATTATTCCATATTTAATGCTTAATTCCGATACAAATTCATATTTACTTTCTAATTATTCATTTTTTAAAGCATATTTCGGAGATACTACAGGAAATTATCAAACAACTGAAGAAGATATTCTCAACTTTATAAAAGCAGAAGGTAAATTTCTTAGTATCCATGCGGAAGATAATGCATTAATTGAACTTAATACAAAGAAGTATAATGATCGAGTAAAACATCATTGTGAGATAAGAGGGCCCTCAACAGAAACAAAAGCAATTAACAGAATTATTACACTTAAAAATTCCATAAAATCAAATTCATCAATACATTTTGCCCATATTACCTTAAAAGAATCTGTAATTTCTCTAATTTCAAATTTTTGCTCTTTTGAAGCAACTCCACACCATTTAAGTCTAAATCGAGATGATTATGAAAGATTAGGTACCTGGGGGAAGATGAATCCACCATTACGTTCCAAGAAAGAACAACATGATCTCTGGAATCTTTATCTAAATGCTCAAATTCCGATTATTGCTACAGATCACGCCCCACATACAAAGAATGAAAAACTTGAGGTTTTCTTAAGTGGAATACCAGGACTAGAAACAGCACTTGCTGTAATATTGAATAAGCTTAAGCCAATCAGTGAGAAAAAGATGGATTTAATCATGAATACTTTTTCATTAAATCCACGAAAGTTAATGGGATTAAGTAACTCCTCTGGAATTCAAGAGAATGAAATAGCAGATCTGACAATTATTGACCCCTTAAAAGAAAAAACTGTTTTAGCTGATGAATTAAAGACTAAATGTGAATGGTCTCCATGGGAAGGACAGAAATTGTGCGGATGGCCTGTTTTAACTATTCATAAGGGCCATATTTCATTTAATGAGATTTAGATTCAAAGATATATTTAGAACCATTTTTGTTTCTCCCAAAAAACCCAAAATCAGTAACTTTTACTAATATATCACCCCGAAAAACAGGACCATCACGACAAATGCTCAATCCATTAGCATCCAGAATACATGATCCACAAATTCCAAATCCGCACTTGATATAGCGATCTGCAAGATTAATTTGAGTAACAGGGATTAAGTCGTATAGTTTTGATATCTCTAGAACATTCTTTAACATCAATTCGGGACCACAGGCATATATTTCTATTGTGGACTGATCAAAAGGATAATTTGCGAGGAAATCATTCATTCTATCAGTAGGATATCCAGTATAACCTTCACTACCATCTTCAGTGCAATAAATTAATTGATTCAGGGGAAGCTTTTCTAATTCTTCCTTAAAGAGAAGCTCATTGTCCGTTTTAGCACCATATATTAAAACAACGTTCTTATCCCTTTTTAAACATATTTCTGAAAGAAGATAACGAAGAGGAGCCATACCCATACCTCCTCCAATAATTAGAGCAGTCTTTTTTTTAGTTAGCCTGAATCCATTTCCAAATGGACCTCGTAAACCGATTAAGGTTCCAGGATCGATATTGATCATGTTTCTGGAGGTTTGACCTAAGTCACAAATAGTAAAGAAAAGATGTTTTTTTTGTCTTTTACTAATGGAAATCGGAATCTCATCATCATTTGGAAGCCAAAGCATAAAAAATTGACCGGGTATCGTCGCAATAAACTCATGAAGATGGAATTCAAGAGTAGCTGTTTTCACATTTTCTTTCTTCTTCGAGATCACTGGTAAACTTCTTGGGAGATCATATCTTACCATATTATTCATGTACCAATCCTCTTAATGAATAAAGGGAGGAAGAATTTTCTTCCAGGTACCCTACAATCCCTGTTATAATTTCAGTAGTTAGGTCTAGAGCTGAAGCCCTCACCAATGCTGAACCTATTTGTACTGCACAGGCTCCTGCAAGAATATATTCTATCACATCTTCCCATTTCCATACCCCTCCAACCCCAATTAAAGGAATATTTTTACCAAAATAATCGAATAGATCATAAATCATCCTAACTCCAACTGGTTTAATAGCTCTTCCAGATAATCCTCCTCTCTTATTGCTAAGGAATGGTTTTTTTATTTGAATATCAATATATAGGGCTTTTAGAGTATTTATCGCAACAATAACATCTGCTCCAGAATCCAATGCAACTTCTGCAATTGGAATTATGTCTGTGATATTAGGAGTTAGTTTCACCCAGATTGGGATTGAACTACACAATTTTACTTCGGATATAATTTCAGAAACAACTTCTGGATCTGTACCTATGGCTAATCCAACTTTATCTGCATGGGGACAGCTTAAATTAATCTCAAATGCAATTGGTTTAGGTAATTCAAATTCTTCAAAGAATGTAATAATTTGATGAAACTCCTCTGGGGAGGAACCAAAAACTGAAATAACATATTTAGTATCTTTATCAATATTTTTAAGCTCCTCTCCAAATTTTTCATACCCAAGATTTGCTAAACCAACAGCATTGATCACGGATTGAGTCTCAGGAATATAAAAAACGCTTGGATTCGAGTATCCGTCTCTTGGTTCTAAACCCACTGATTTTGTTACAACCGCCCCAAAACCTTCATGATAAATTTTGTTTAATGTTGAATAACTTGAACCAAGTATTCCAGAAGCTAAAATCAATGGATTTCTTAATACAATAGACCCAATAGTTGCTTCTAATTGATTCAATAATTAAGACACCATTGTTAAGGTTTGAAAGACATCAAATATCTTATCACAGTAGATACATCGCAATTTTACTGATTCATTAGTACCATTACTTTTTATAACTTTGAATTCAGGTTCAACATCTTCATGTAACTTAGTAATGCAGGAATGACCTGGACATTGAAATAACCCACGAGTAAACTCTGGAGTCTCCAATCGTACTTTTCTAATTATTTTATAGTCCTCAATAACTACCAAATTACTTCCAGCTATTAATAATCCTAGCATCTCTAGATTAAGATCTGATTCCTTTATATTTCGTATTTTTAAAACATCTTTTCGTCCTAATCGTTTAGATGAAACATTTATTGCGACAAATACAGAGTGTGGATAATGATTATCAATTTTCAATGCCTGAAGAACAAAAAACGCAGTTCCAGCAGGAGTAATATGATCAATAACAATTCCATTATCAATTTTATTAACTATTAATTGTTTTTTATCAGCCAACTCATCATTTTCCATTTGATAGTCACTTCCTGTGTTCTAACAATTTTTTAAGAAGAGCCATCCTTGTAAAAACTCCATTCTTAGCTTGTTCAAAATATAATGCTTGTGGAAGTTGATCGATTGCATAAGGAATTTCATCCACCCGAGGAAGAGGATGCATTATGATAAGTGAGTCCTTGGCAAGTTTCATTAAGGATGGATGAACTTGATATGAACCTTTAACTTTATTAAACAACATTGGATCAGGGAATCTTTCTTTTTGGAGTCGTGTAATATATAATACATCTAACTCTCCTATAATTTCACTAAGATTTTCTAAGTTTATAATGTTGAGGTTGGAATCTTCTAAATCATAAAGAAGCTCTTCTTGAAGACTTAGTGTAGGATGGGAAATCGAGTAAATTGTATTTTTTCCAAATTTAGATAAGGCAAAAAGAAGAGAAGAAATCGTTCTGCTATATCTTAAATCACCAACTAATCCTACATTTAATCCATCCAATCGCTTTAATTTTTCATGAATCGTAAAAATATCCAAAAGAGCTTGAGTTGGATGTTCCTGACTTCCTGAACCTCCTGAAATCACTGAAACACCTTGACGATCAGCTATTTTTGCTGCCAACTTTGCAGAACCACGATGAGGATGACGGAGTACAATACAATCAGAGTAGCTAGCAAGCATGGTGATTGTGTCAGATAAAGATTCACCTTTTTCAATTGATGTCCCAGCTTGACTTGAGAAGCCCATACAGGTACCTCCAAGCCTTAACATTGCACTTTCAAACGAGAGACGTGTTCTAGTACTGGGTTCCCAGAATGCTAAAGCTAATATCCTACCATTAAGTAAGTTGGAATATTTAGAGGGAAATTTCTTAATCTCATAGGTCTGGTTGATAATTTCCTGAATATATTCTTCTTTCATGTCTCGTATCCCAATTATATGGGAAACTGTTTCTTTTTGATCATACATATGTTTTTATCTCCGTTTATATTCTTGACAAGCTCTAACAAATGCAAGGAAGATTGGGGAGGGATTTTCAAACCGTGATAGAAATTCAGGATGATATTGAGTTCCAATAAAAAATGGATGGTTATGGTATTCTCCTATATGAACAACAGATTCATCTGCAGATTTTCCTGAAAAAACAAACCCATGTGATTCAAATTGAGTTAAATAATCAGGATTTATTTCATAACGATGACGAAATCGCTCATGAATTATTGTTTGTTCGTAGATTTGATGTGCTAAAGTTCCCTCTTGAATTTTCACAGGATAAGACCCTAATCGCATGGTTCCTCCCTTTCGATAAACTTTCTTTTGTGAGGGGAGGAGATCAATAACAGGATATTCAGTATGCAAGTCAAATTCAGTTGAATTGGCATTCTCTAATCCACATACATTACGAGCAAATTCAATAATAGCACACTGTAAACCTAAACATAATCCAAGAAATGGTATACCTTTCTCACGAGTCTCTTTAATTAGTCTGATTTTCCCTTCAATTCCTCTTAATCCAAATCCACCTGGAATAATAAGACCATCACATCTACTCAATTCGTCAATGATTTCATGATTATTTTCATCTGTAGTCTCTATTAGGACTGGGGTAATTCCCACTCCTAAATGAGCGCCAGCATGAGTTAAAGCTTTAGTTACTGATACATAAGCATCTCCAAGCTGAGTGTACTTCCCTCCTAATCCAACTCGTAGTTTCTCAGTTGGATAAGAAATAGAGAAGACTAATTCTTTCCATTTATCAAGATTTGGGATTTTTTGGATATTCAAATTCAATTTTTGTGATACACTATTTAAAATATTTTCCTCAATTAACAGGAAAGGATAGTTATATGTAACTGGTATATCGTGACCTGAAATAACATTATTTATAGGCACATTACAAAACATTGCAATTTTTTCTCGAACATCTTCACTTAATGGGGAATCTGTACGACAGAGGAGAATATCAGGTTGAACTCCCATCCCCTGAAGGATTTTAACGCTTGTTTGGGTTGGTTTTGTTTTCTGTTCTCCCACTACTTTCAAAGTTGGAACTAGTGTAACATGAACCCAGCATAAATCGGTAGAATTTACTTTCAAACTTAACTGTCGCATTGCTTCAATAAAATACGAGTTTTCTATGTCTCCAACCGTTCCACCCACCTCAACAAGTGTAATATCGGTAACTTCATCCTTTTGTCGAATCCATTGAATTATTTCATTTGTTACATGGGGAATAAATTGAATATCCTGTCCTAAAAATTCGCCTTGCCGTTCTTTCTCAATAATTAAATGAAAAATCTGACCTCCAGTTAATGAAGACCATGAATCTAACGATTTATTTAAAAAACGTTCATATTCACCAAGATCCATATCAGTCTCGGTTCCATCATCTAAGACAAAGACTTCTCCATGTTTGAAGGGGTTAATAGTTCCAGCATCAACATTTAAGTAACCATCAAATTTTATTGGAGTAGTTCTAAATCCTGAAGCTTCCAAGAGTTTGGCTAAAGAAGCAGCAAATAATCCCTTTCCAAGTCCTGATAGCACACCTCCAGTTACTATTATGTATTTATGCAGTATTTTAATCACCAAATTAATATAAATATATATATTTTATTTTATTAAGTCAATCTAATATTAAGTCTTTTTTAAGGCTAATTTAGGAATGAAATCAATCTATTAATACTAATTCTTAAGGTAATTAAGTAAATAATCCAAATCAATCTTTATTTTGAAAATAAAATATAAGATGATCGACCTTTTAATATTATAGTCTCACTTCCAATATGGTCTTTTGTAGCTATTGTAAAAGAAGTAATATATTTTATTATTTCCAAAAGAGAGTCTAATGCCAGTACCTCATTCAAAGGATTATAATTTGCTGAGTTGAAGCAAATGGATGTTTATGATATAATCATTATCGGAACAGGACCCGCAGGAATATTTTCAGCCTTAGAATTAATTACTGAACCGATCAAAATTCTAATGCTAGAAAGTGGACATAATCTAAAACATCGCATTGGAGGAAATCAGGTCATGCAAGGGTGGGGTGGAGCGGGTTCTTTCTCTGATGGAAAATTAACATTAACTCCTGACGTAGGAGGATTTTTGGCTGACTATTTACCTTTAAGAACTCTTGAAAACTTAATTAAAGAAATAGAAGATATTTATCTAGAATTTGGAGCATCACCTGATCGATTAGTAACTGGTGAGGGAGAAGCCATCAATAATGCACGAAAAAATGCTCTTAAAAATGGAATTACTTTGGTCCCTTACAGACTTTTACATATCGGAACAGATGTATGTGCTGAGATCCTTGCACGAATGCATGACTTCTTGACGCATACAACAAAGGTAAAAATTAATTTCGATGAAACAGCTAGAGGGATTAAGATCGGGGAAAAAAATATTCATGGAGTTACTACCGATAAAGGAGAATATTGGGGAAAAAACATTATTATGGCAACAGGGCGGTCTGGAGCTGCTTGGATGCGAAAAGTTGCATTAGAACTAGGATTAACCATGGAAAGTAATCCAGTTGATATCGGAGTCCGTGTAGAAGTACCAGCGGAAATATGTTCACATTTGACTGATTTAGTTTACGAGTTTAAAGCAAAATACTATTCACCCACCTTTGAACAGGAATGTCGTACATTTTGCGTCTGTCCAAATGGTGAGGTGACCAAAGAGGTAGTATACGATCCAGAAACAAATGACAAATTTATAACTGTAAATGGACATAGTTTTTCAAGCAAGGAAAAACAAACTCCTAATACTAATTTTGCTTTGTTAGTCAGTAGTAGATTTACAGAACCTTTCGATGATCCCTTAGCTTATGGCCGTTCAGTTAGTAAATTAGCAAATCTCTTAACCAATGGAAATGTTATTGTACAAAGGTTATCTGATTTAAAACGTGGTAGACGATCAAATTATGAGAGAATCCGTAGGTCTGCAATCACCCCCACACTAAAAGATGCAATTCCAGGAGATTTATCATTTGTTCTTCCTTATCGTCATCTCTGTAGCATATTGGAAATGATAGAAGCGTTAGATACCATAATCCCTGGAGTTAATTCAAATAATACACTTTTATATGGTGTGGAGACAAAATACTATTCAAATAAATTGAAATTGACAGAAGAATTAGAGACTGAAATAAAAGGATTATATGCCATAGGTGACGGAGCAGGTGTGACAAGGTCGTTGGTTCAGGCAAGTATTTCTGGACTAGTAGCCGCTCGTTCCATCAAAAAAAAATTGAAAATGGAACCTAGCGAACTATAAAGCAATAAGATTAGAAAATTATGAAAAAATAAGGGGAATTTTTATTCCTTTAAGATGGCAGAGTTTTTCCATTAATTGGTTTTGGTTTTATAAGGAGCAACAATAAGACCATTGCAAAAATGACCAATATACCTGAAGATAAGAAAGCTATACCAGGACCAAAAAATAAAAGATTGTTTCCAAAATCAAAATTATAAGGAAGAAAGAGGTCATATAACCAACCACCTAGAATAGGCCCTAATACTGAACCGAAATTATTAGAAGCTTGAACAACACCAAATTCTTTCCCACGTACCTCTTCAGGTATCAAATCACTTTGTAAAGAACGGAACGACGGAGTGAAAATACTAAAAAGAAACCGTGTGAACGTAAAAACTACTACGAGCATAAATATAGACATTCTAAATCCAATCAAAATCATTACAAAACCTCCAAACATCCCTGAAATCCAAGTAGTCCTTTTTTGACCAAATTTGTCGCTGATTGTTCCGCCAAGAGGGGCACCTAGTAATGCCAGTGCTCCTATTATACCTATAACTAAAGCAATCTCTTCGGGGTCG
>NZ_CDLCQJ010000139.1:0-16176 GCF_975850365.1 Candidatus Hodarchaeum mangrovi
TCAGAACATATTGGGGAAACCATTCTCTATGGAATTGCATTAATTGGAATTGGTATGCTCTCGCATACTGGAAACAATGTTGCAATGGACTCCTTTGGTCCTATCAGTGATAACGCTCAAGGTATTGCTGAAATGACTGGAATGGATAAAGAATCAAGACGTGTACTGGAAGAATTAGATGCTGTTGGTAATACAACAAAAGCTATCACTAAGGGTGTAGCCATTGCCTCAGCAGTTATTGCATCCGTGAGCTTATTTGCCTCTTTTGTAACTGATGTAAGTATTGTTGCAGAACATTTAAATATTGAAAATCCCCTTGGATTTGGTCTTCGTATTAACATTCCTGCAGTTTTTATAGGCCTTTTAATCGGAGCTGGACTTCCATGGATATTTTCTGCTTTCAACATCAGAGCTGTTAATCGAGCTGCGGGTCAAACAATTGAAGAAGTTCGTCGACAATTTAAAATTCCTGGGATCATGGAGGGTACAAAAAAACCAGAATATGGCAGAGTGGTGAAAATTGTTACCGCTGCAGCACAAAAAGAACTTATTAGCTTAACTGTTATAGCTGTTAGTGTCCCTATATTTATGGCTATATTTTTCTCCCTTGCGCTGCACTCTGTAAATCTTCCTGAATCTATAGGGTCAGGAGTTGAAGTACTTGGTGGTTTTCAAGCTGGAATTATTGTTAGTGGACAATTACTTGCCGTATACATGTCAAATGCTGGAGGAGCTTGGGATAATGCGAAGAAAACGATAGAAGATGAACCAAGGAACTTAGAACAGAATACTGGAAAAGGATCAGAACGACATAAAGCTGGAGTTGTTGGTGACACTGTTGGTGATCCATTAAAGGACACCGCAGGTCCAGCATTGAATCCAATGATCAAAGTTATTAACTTGATAAGTTTAATCATTGCTCCGTTATTAGTTCAGTCCTATAAGAGCCCAATGTTGCAGATTATCTTAGCTATTGTGGGAGCTTTTCTATTTTTAGCCTTCTTATGGGCTTATCGTAGAAGCTCCCGAAAATCGGCACTCAAACTGGAATAAAGAAGAATTAAAACAAGAGGGATTATTTCTTTATTCCGATTTTTTCTTTTTTACTTTGCTATAGAATTAAACACCTTTTTATTAGGTAGGGAAATACTCAATAGTCTTGTTGATAAGCCCCTCATTGATCTGTTTTTCATTAGTATCTACTAGATATTTCGAATTGAGGATTTATGAATAATGTATTTTCTTACACGCATCCATGAAACCATCCGTGTACCCCCAAACAGATTTGGAGACTCCATTGAGAATGTAATCTTAGACATCACACGATCAAAAAACGAAACGACTATTGGTAGTGATGTGGGGATGATCGTCGCAATTTTAACTGTGAATGAAATCTCCCCAGGTCGAATCGTTCCTGGTGATGGAGCTACTTTTCATGATGTTGAATATGAGGCGATAACTTTCCGTCCTTTAGATGATGAAGTAACTGAAGGAGAGGTAGTAGAAACAACTAAATTTGGTTTCTTCATGCGAATTGGCTGTACGGATGCTCTCGCTCATATCAGCCAAATTGCTGATGAATATTTCCAAATGTCATCGAGGTCTTCTGGAGTGCTTGTTGGAAAAGAAACAGGTCGTACTATAAGACCTGGTGACCTTGTTCGGGGTAGGATAATAACAGCAACTGTTGACCATGTTAGTATGAAAATTGCAGTCACAATGAAAGGAGAAGGATTAGGCCTTATCAATTGGCTTCAAGACACAAAGGAGAAAAAATAGATGGTTAAACTGAAGGCATGCAAAAAATGCAATAGCATTGTCCATGGAGAAGATGTCTGTCCTATCTGTAAAACACATAATCATCTATCTAAGAATTTTTCTGGAATGGTGATTATAAGTGATATTAAAACAAGTAGAATCGCTAAGAAATTAAACATCACCCGTCCAGGAACTTATGCTATTAAAGTTCGTTAGGCGAATCTAATTGGGTTACAAACTTCCTCACTCCCTAAGGGAGTCTTTAAGAACTCCAATTGGAAAAATATTTAGCGGTTCTCCTTTGGAAACGACTCAAAAGGTGATAGATTATATAGAGGGATATAATAATCCGATTGTAACATCCATTGGTGATTTTTGTACTAAATACCTTCTTGATAAGAATTTTTATCCTAATATCATCATTTATGATGGAAAAACAAGAAGAAATGATTCTCTTAACTTAAATCTCGGTAAATATCAATTGATAGATGTTGTTAATCCACCTGAATGGATTACCAATGATAGTTGGAATATTATTAAAAACACGATATCTTTTTGTACTTCAAACAAATGCCGTGTAGCTATAAGGATTCAAGGAGAAGAGGATCTTCTGGTAATCCCGACTTTGTTATTATCACCTATAGGTAGTTTAATCGTATATGGTCAACCTCCATTCGATAAAAAAGAGACTGGAGGAATTGTTGTTATATTTGTAAATTTAAAAGCAAAAAACGACGTAAAATCAATGTTTAAGAGGTTTAAATATTACGAGGAAGTAAA
The DNA here is from genome assembly GCF_975850365.1 of Candidatus Hodarchaeum mangrovi. Lineage (NCBI taxonomy): Archaea > Promethearchaeati > Candidatus Hodarchaeota > Candidatus Hodarchaeia > Candidatus Hodarchaeales > Candidatus Hodarchaeaceae > Candidatus Hodarchaeum > Candidatus Hodarchaeum mangrovi. The sequence continues at coordinate 2,539 of NZ_CDLCQJ010000139.1, forward strand.
GAATGGAAATAACAATAACTGAAGAAATTTATAATCCGTTAATTGGTAGAAAAGAAATTCAAGCCATAATAACTCATTTAGGAGAGGTTACTCCCACCAGAGATATTGTTCGGTCAAAAGTTGCTGCCCAACTCAACATGGATAAAAACCAAGTAATAATCCAAAAAATCCTCGGAAATTTCGGTGAACCCCGATCTAAAGTTACCGTGCATTGTTATGATGATCCTAACGACGTTTTTGCTATTGAACCTAAATATTTACTAAAAAGGAACTCATTGATAAAAGAAAATGCTGAAGAGGGTTAAATAAATGACTACCAGAAGAAAATCAGCTAATTCTTATTATGAAGTTGATTATAAAAAAGGAAGTATTAAACGTACCCATAAATTCTGTCCTCGTTGTAAAGGTACTTTTCTGGCGAAACATAAACAGAGATCATCTTGTGGATTATGTGGTTATGCTGAATTTTCATAAATTTCTATCCTGATAGTCTTATGTCAAACCAAAAACCTCCTATTATACTTGGTATTGAGGGAACAGCCCATACGGCAGGAATTGCCATAATTCAAGGTAAAAATATTCTTCTCAATAAAGCAATAACTTATACTCCATCCCAAGGGGGAATTCATCCCAGAGAAGCTTCTGAGTTTTTAGGAAAAACGTTTCCAGAGCTTCTCAAAGAAGTTAAATCTGAATTATCACTAAATTTTAGTATGCTAGATGCAATAGCATTCTCACGAGGGCCAGGACTAGGACCATGCCTTCGCACAACAGCTACTGTGGCTAGATCGCTTGCTTTACTCCTTAATATCCCTTTAATTGGAGTTAATCATTGTATAGCGCATGTAGAATTAGGAAAATCCCTTCTTCAAACATGTGATCCTTTAGTTTTATATGTAAGCGGAGGAAACACACAACTAATCACTTATTTGAACGAAAAGTATCGAGTCTTAGGAGAAACCCTTGATATAGCAATTGGAAATGCACTGGATAGTTTAGGACGAGAACTTGGTCTCCCACATCCTGGAGGTCCACAAATCGAACAGATAGCTTTGAAAGGTGAAAAACTACTTAATCTCCCATATGTTATTAAGGGAATGTCATTTTCATTTTCGGGGGTAGTAACTGCAGCAAAACGATTCATTAAATCTCATTCAATTACAGATATCTGTTATTCCTTTCAAGAATTTACATTTTCAGCGCTTGCAGAAGCTACGGAACGGGCAATAGCTTGTACTAAGAAATCTTCACTTCTTCTTACTGGTGGAGTCGCTGCTAACCAAAGACTCCAAGATATGATAAAAGAAGTAGCTCTAGAGCAAGAAGTAGAATGTTTTGTAGTCCCAAAAAACCTTTCAGGAGATAATGGTGCAATGATTGCACTAGCAGGTTTAAATATGTTCCAAGTAAAGGATTTTATTACTGTTGATCAGAGTAGAGTAAAACCTCGCTGGAGAACGGACCAGGTTGATGTCAGTTGGATTCATTCATGATTTTTAATAACAATAAAATCGCTAAAGGGGCTGAAGCAATCATTTTTAGCGGAAAATATTTAGATTATTCAATTATCATTAAACATCGTCTTCCTAAGAAGTACAGAATTCCAGAAATCGATAATATTATCAGGATGCAACGTTTAAGAGCAGAAGCAAGAATTACTGCTTTTGCTTGGAAGATAGGGGGTCAAGTTCCTACAATCTTTGCTCTCGATCCTTTTAAAAATCTGTTGATAATGGAAAAGATAGATGGTAAACTATTATTTAAATCCCTTTCATTTGAAGACCAGACCCTGAAACAGAATTTATTTTATAAAACTGGTAATCAAATTGGATTACTTCATCAAAATGAGATTATTCATGGAGATTTAACAGTTTTTAATGTAATAATTACTCCAAGTGAAAAAACATTCATAATAGATTTTGGGTTAGCTCAAATCTCAAACGAAGTCGAAAAAAAAGCAGAGGATTTGCTAACATTTAGAAATACACTAAAAGCGATTTCAAAAGATTACAAAAAGCTATTTCAGTCCTTTAGAAAAGGTTATTTAGATATTTATAGGGAAGGAAAGAATGCACTAGAACATATGAAGAAAATTGAAAGTAGAGCTCGCTATATCGCACGAGAAGAAAGGTATGAATAAATATTGAAAATGAGATGTATTTAAATGAAATTTAAAATTTTCAAAGAAGAACCTGAGATTCTTGATAATTGTAGAGTATTTATTGGTGGATGGCATGGATTGGGAGAAATTGGCTATATCTGTGTATCACATCTTGTTCAGGAAATGAAACTAATAAGAGTAGCCACAATCATGTCAAGTGGAGCACCACCTTTTATATCAGTCCAAGAAAACCAATTAAGGCTACCTTTCGAGATTTATTCAAAGCAAAATTCCGATATTGCAGTTTTCATCCCACATTTACAGCCTTATCGACATGTCCAGATTGAATTTTCAGAAAAACTTTCAGAATGGATACTAAGTCACAAAACATTCGAGGTAGCTTATTTCATTGGAGGAGTTGATTCAAGATTGAAGGTTTCTGATCAATCTTTGCAATATATACCTAGTAGAATGTTCAAATCATATACTGGTGTCTCAGAGAAATTTCGAAATGAAATTGCTACTAATTTACTAGATCAAGGATTATTCGTTGCAGGACCACTTGCTATAATGCTTGGATACCTTGACATGAACCTCTTTCCTGCAATTGGTCTCCTTGCATATGCTGAAAGAGAACGACCTGATCCTTTAGGTGCTGTTGCTGCAGTTGAAAAACTAAATAACATACTTAATTTATCAATTGGGACAGAAGAATTGATTAAAAATGCACAACTGATTGAAGAGGAGATAAAAAGACAATTAGCTCCGATTGAAGAAACAAATAGAGATTCTCAGACACGACGTATTTATACCTAGATTTTAGGACTTAGAAATCACTTACCAAATCTCCTTTGTCTTGATTGGTACGTACGAATAGCACGCCAAAGGTCTATCTTTCTAAATCCTGGAAAGTAAACATCTGCAAAATAAAGCTCACTATACGCACTTTGCCAGGTCAAAAAACCTGAGAGTCTTTCTTCTCCAGATGTCCTAATTATTAAATCCGGATCTGGAATACCATTTGTGTACAAATGTCGACCCACAACCACCTCATTAATATCAGCAGAGGTCATTGTACCGTTTTCAATTTTCTTTGCTATTGATTTGATTGCATCAATCATTTCAGCACGACCTCCATAACCAACCGCTATAATCAAGGTGGGCCCATCGTTATAAATTGCAGTATTTGTTTCAGCCATTTGAATAGCATTTTGAACGGATTGGGGTAAGAGATGAGTTCTTCCTATAACTTTTATACGAACTTTACGTTTTTTGATTTCGGGGTGTTCAATAATTTCTTTAAAGCTTTTTTCAAAAAGGGTCATTAATTCTTTAACTTCTTCTTCGTTCCTGTTAAAATTTTCAGTTGAAAAAGCATAAAGAGTGACATACTTTATCTGCAGATCATAAAACCACTTTAAAATTTCTTTTAGCTTTTGTTGACCTAATTGGTGTCCTAAGTGGCTTGGAAGGTTTTTAGCACGCGCATAACGACGATTTCCATCCATAATCAAAGCAACATGCTGTGGATGAACCCCTTCTTTTATTCCATCTTTAATCTGGGACCATAATTTTTTTTCATAAATTCGATAAAGGAAGGAATCCAAAGCAATCTTCAATTTTTACCCTCAAATCAGCCATAAATAAGTTAAATTATTATTATTATTATTGATAAAAAGAATATCCGAATCATTTTTCCACAAGGTTCATTTTTCTTTTAAGTTAATAGATGTTTAGTTAGAAGAAGTAATGAAGATGGAAAGGAAAATTTCAAACCATCCAAATGAACATTAAATCCTTCTTATTCTTTATTTTTATGAACTTCCCTCCTTTGAAATCATGCGGGGGATGAGATTTGAACTCACGAACGCCTACGCGACTAGGACCTCAACCTAGCTCCTTTGACCTGGCTGGGAAACCCCCGCATTTGTCACAATATTCTTTTTTGGAAATTTTTATTTTAATTTCGGTTTTATTTAAGAATTATTTTAAAATCCTTCAAAACTGGTTGAATCTCCTTTATCTCCGATGTCGTATAAATTCTTAAAATTAAACCTCCTGCAGAGAAAGAATAGACATTTTCATCACCTACAGGTCTGGTTCTAAAGCTAATAGCATTATAAACAAGATGAGCGTCAGAGTATTCTTGTGAGCTTTTTTTCTTATCTTGGGGAATTATTTCAATGGTAAATTCTTTAAATTCCTCCATTGGGATTAAACCAAGTGGGACTTCAATTCTCCCTCGTAAGCTCTTTGCTTCATCACGAAAGTCTACTAACCACATATTATTATCTGAATCTTCTTCTAGACGCATTCTTTCTGCATTTATAATCATATGATTTCACTTATTCCTCTGATGATTGTGTTTGAGCATAGCGGTTGAAAATAGCTCGAACTCGATCAGCAACAGGACCTGAACCTTCCACACCGGTTTCCGACACTTTCACCCTTTCCAAGACTACAATCAATCCAGCTTCATCATAAACCTTTACATCTCCAGGCCTTCTGAAGATTTGCTCTAGTTCTTCTTTTAATCCTAGTAAATCAAATGGAGCTTCTTCTAAGTATATTTCAGATATTAAATCTCCATTTAACGCAATTCTATGAATTTCTTTTAGGTCTTGATCCTTCCGGGCTTTTACAAGAACACAAGTTAAAGTCTCAGGACTGACTCCTTTCATTTCACCAACATATTTTGTTCCATTTTTAAGGACTACAGCTACTCTTTTATTAGTAAATGCAGAGATTTCCTTTTGATAAGACCTTTTTGCCACTCCAATTAAGCTCATACTAATTCCTCCAATCATTCTGTAAATTTAAGGATTCCCACACTTCGGTGAAGTTGGGTTATTATTATAATGTTTGTATTAAATGTAGAATTCTTAAAATCAGTATTGAGTGATTTAAAGTTTCTATTATGTTTACAAACTATTAATCATAAAGTTAAAGCCAATAAGATAAATTTTTCATGCATTCCTAGCTTATTGCTTCAATTCTTTGCTACAAATTGATATTATGATAAATTTATTCCCAATCCTCTCCGGAATTCCTAGATGTTGAGGAATTTTTTAGATTAAATTCGATTATACTAAAGGATAAACTATTTAGATACTTCCTCCTTCATTTTATAATATAAATCCCAGTCTAAATTAGTTTTTAAGAGTTTTTTTACTTTTATTCCTGATTCTTGAATCTCTCCAAATAGAAATGCTATATCACCTTCTTTAAAATCCTTGACATCATCATTACGAATTTCTATCTCAAGTTCTTCGTGATTATCAGTAATCCGAATCATTCCTTTTGTTATTTCAATTATTTTTACAAGACATCGGAATTTTGTATCAGTAGTTAAACTTGTCAATGAAAGAAGAGTTGTTTCGCCATAAGGCATATTTGACTTTCTTTTCATTTAGATCTCCTTTACCAACTTTAATCGATCTATTACACCATTTAAAAATTCTTTAGAATGATATTAATCCATAATTAATTCAGACTAGTATTTTATTTTGTCTTTTAACAATATTATGCAGAATGAATTTAGTTATAAAATTCCAAAAATATTTAGTATTGGTTTATTTAAGGTTCATTCGAATTAAAAAATCTACTTCGCTAATAATACAAACATTGGGTTGATCTTGATGAGCTTTTGTAGCTGTGGTGCATTGATGGTTCCAAAGAAAACAGAAAATGGTTTAGTTCATATGCATTGCCCCTCATGTGGCAAAATTTTAGCACCTGGAGTTAAAAATAACTCAAAATTATTTGAAATTAAGCATACTATTAGACATAACGAACTTGAGAAGACAGTTATCATCGAAAATCCAAATGAAGTGGAAACGATGCCTTTTACTAATGTTACATGTAAAAAATGTGGTAATAACGAAGCTGTTTATTGGCAAGTACAAACCCGAAGTGCAGATGAAGCCCCAACAACATTTTATCGGTGTAAAAAATGTGGAAATACATGGAGAGATTATGGTTAAATTGAATGACCATTTAAGGCATTTTAATTACAACCACTGCATGTTTTTTCTCATAAGGTTCAATGGTTTTATATTCTATTATTTCAAGACCAAAATCTTCTTCTAGCTCTTTTATTTGATTAGAAAAGACTTTTTCTGGTTCTAAAGAAACATCAATACTTTGTGATTTTATTGCTATTAAACCAAAACCTCCTGACTTCAAAAATTCAAGAGCATTCCTACCAAATATTGTTGCTTGATCAGGTTGAGCTACATCTTGATAAATTAGATCAGCTTCTAATACAAAGGAAGAGTATTCCTCAGGTCTTCTTGCATCAGCTAATATTGGGATTAAATTGGATCTTTGCTCTGAAAGCCTAAAAAACTTTCTCATTACTTTTGAAGAAAATTCTACCCCAAAAATGATTCCATGGGTATTAATATCAGAGAAATGAGAAGCAGTAGTCCCTGTTGAAACACCTAGATATAAGATTGATTTCTCTTTAATTTGGGGGAGTGATTTCATACCTGATAAATATGCTGCAGCAAATTTTGAACGATAAGGATCCCAATATCGATATTCTTTTCCCTCAAACATAAAAAGATCCTCATCATAAACTGTTTTACCAATCGTAGCATTAATTGTTGCTAAACGAGCTTTTTCTTTATCATCAACCTTATATAAACCCTGAATGTATGTCTCAGAGACTTTCATTTATTTTGACCTCTTTGTTTCTCTTCTCTTCGTTTTCTTCTTTCAGATCTTGGTTTTGACCGTTTTCCCTTTTGCCATGGTTGTTTTACCCTTGGTTTCCGTTTCTTAAGTTTCTGTTCCAGTTGCCTTGCTGAAGGCTCAGGATATGTATCTGTAATGTCCTTAATTCTTTCTTCAAGATCATTTAGGAGAGTATCACCAATAAATTCACCACTAAAATAATCTACTCTAGCTGCTATTGATAATTTTCCTGCCAACGCACGAGCAATTTTTCCACGAATGTGCTTTTTTGCAGAATGAATATAAGGAGATTGAAAAAGTACACCATGTTTAGGAGGATCTTCACCTGATCTTAAATGCCGAAATAACGCTTTTTCTGCCCCTAAAACTTGTATAGTCCCAGAAGAAACTTTAGCTAGATTTTCTAAGCTTCCTGCAAGAGCAATTAATCTTGCACCAAGCAAACTTCCAACCAATTTTTGAATATTTGGAGCAACTTCTTTCATGCTTTCATCAATATAAGATTCCAAGCTTTCTTTAACCTTGAGAATTTCAACTCCGAAATTAGCAAAATCACCTATAGGTTTCATGTCATAAGGGGAAATTTCAGACCCTAAAGACTGTAATGCTGCATTTAAAATGTGTTCTCGTCTTTTATCAGAAAGATGGCTAATACTATTCTCAGTGAGTTCTGAACGAATTGCAGCATTAGTTTTAGAAATCAATTGAATATACTGATCATTATCTCTTACTAATTCCTGAAGTTCAGGGAAATGAATTCCATACCATTCTGATAATCTGGCATAAATTAGATTTAATATCGCATTTATATCGTCAATACTATTTATTGCTTGAGCCATATAGATATCACGAGCTTCTACCTTTTCCTTAAGCAAAGATCTTGTATAATCCATTGCATTGTCTCGTATCATAGTACTTATCTTTGAAATGCTCTCTTTTTCGAATTTTGTTTTTAAGAATTCATTAACTTTTCCGCGAAGGGATTTAAGCTCACCTGATACAGCAAACCTTACAGAATTAAATCCAAGCGTACGTAAATTGTTAACTAGCTTAGAATTATCTGAAACAACTTCCTCTTCTTTATCTTTTAAAGATTCAAATAACTTAGATTTGTTTGCATTTATAAATTTTGAAATTTCAGCCTCTAAAAAGCTTGATTTATCTTTAAATGGTATAAAATCATAAATAATTGGATTAGAATCCTCAATACCACCAATAAAAAATCCAAAACTGGTTAAAAGAATATATTTCAATTTTTAAACCCCTAAATTTATAATTCAAGCTAACTTTATTAATATCAAAAAAGTTATTTATTTTTCTTAATTTTGTATAAACCTGTTTAGACTAGGTTAGAATGCTTAAAAATACTATCAAGACGTTAGAATATAGTTTAAGATATTTAAAAGGCAAAAAAACGTGTGAAATCAATAATGACCAAGCAAAAACCAATCAGTATCAAAATTCCGTCAAAAGTTTTAATATTAATAGATAATCTTGTTAGATTAGGACAATATGAATCACGTTCTCACTTTTTACGAATAGCTATCGAAGAATTATTAAAAAATGAGCTTGATACTTGGGATAAATTAGTAAATCAGATCTCAGAAAAGAGATAGCTTTTGAAATGGTGTAATTTATATGTTCTCTCTGACAAAAAGAGAAACAACTGGACTAATTATTGGTACTATTGTTTTTGTAGTTGTTGAAATATCTACCTTTTGGCAAGATTTTAATCTCTTAGAACTAATAATATTAGTAATATTGATTTCCCCTTTATTCCTTCTTCATGAATTAGGCCATAAATACACTGCAATATATAATGATATGACCTCTGAGTTTTATTTAGATCAAAATGCAGCATTATTGTCTCTTTTTTCTGTATTTCTACCGTTAAAAATTATTGCACCTGGTGTAGTGTTAAGTTCAGGTTATCATACACCAAAAATTGAAGCACGTATTGCAATGATAGGCCCATTGATTAATACTTTCCTCAGTGGGTTTCTACTAATTATTTCTTCGTTTATCATAGATGATTGGAGAATAATTCTTTCTATAGTTAGCAAAGCATCATCAGATATTGCTCTTTTTAACATTCTTCCTTTTTTTGTTCTTGATGGGGCTAAAGTTTATCGTTGGAATAAATTAGTTTTTTGGACAATCTTTCTAATTGTAATTATCATTTGGAGCTTTCACCCATTAGGATTAGGTATTAGAATATTGGAGAGTGTTTTTTATGGATGAACTTTCTGATCAAGAGAAAATAATTATAATAATATCCATAATTTTGACTCTGATTGGATTATTTCAATTGTTTTTTTTCCCCAATCAGGATTATTCAATTAATTGGCTGATTTTTGGAGTAACTGCAACCATTAGTTCTTTTATTTTAATATATTATTTTGTTATTAAACAATCTCAACCAAGAAAGAAATCTTATCCGATCCATCGGAGTAGAATGTCTGATAGAAGATCATTTACTAATCTAGAAGTAATCCCTCCCTCCAAATTACAGAAAAAAACCAAAATCGAAGGAAAATGTTATTATTGTAATTCTTTCGCTTCATTTGGATTTACCTGCAGTTTTTGTGGAGGATACTTTTGTTCTGACCATAGAATTCCTGAAAAACACCATTGTGTTGGATTAAGAAGATAGATAATTTGAAAATGCATGGAAAAATTCCGAAATGACCATATTCAAGAGAGAACAAGTGATAAATAAGTAATAAAAAGCTTGAACATAAAAACCAACTCCTAATTGAAAAGCATGAAAAGAAGCTAATCCTAAAATACAGATATAAAAGATTTCTACAAATAAAATCCAATCAATTGGTATAGGTTCTTTGATTATTAATTTCTGTGCATTTTCATTTTTTAGATTGAATTTAGGAGTTCTTACAAATGTCCCACCATAACTGATCAATCCTGAGATCGATCCTATACTCATTCTTATTACTAGTCCTGCTCCCCAAAATAGAAAACATGGAATGAAAAAAACTTGGAATAAACCACGCTTTGCTCTTAAAACCGCAATAATATATGACATTATTCCACATATCGTTAATACAGAATAAATTAAACCAAAACATGAAAATATTAAAGAAAAATTAGCTGGGTAAAAAAGAAGTAGAGCTCCTGAGACTGTATTCGTAACTATAAGTAATGGAGCCAAATATTGAGTTAAATGAAGTATACCCTGAATTTTGGACTTTTTCGTTCGATTATATATGAAATTTTTAAAATTCTTTCTTATATTCTGTGAAAATCCTTTAGACCATCGGCTTTGTTGAATGATCCAACTTCGGAGAGTTGGGGGAATCTCCTGATAATTCGTTTTTTGAGCAAGATAGATTATCTCATAACCTAGGATTTGAGCACGATATGCTAGGTCCAAGTCTTCTGCTAGAGTTTGAGACGACCAACCTCCGCTTTTTTCGATAACACTTTTTCGCCAAATTCCACCTGTTCCATTAAATCCAATGAACGCATTTTTTCTTTTTCGACCAGGTTTCTCAACTAAAAAGTGTCCATCCAATCCTATTGACATAGCGCGAGTAAAAATAGAATATTTCAAGTTCCGATGATCCCAGCGTGTTTGGAGAGCACCAAGATTAGGATTATCTTTAAAGTAGTGAATTGTATCCATTAAAAAATTGGGATCTACCTGAAAATCTGCATCAAACATCGCAATATATTCTGAAGTTATCTTTTTTATCCCGTTAGATAGCGCACCAGCTTTAAACCCCTCCCTATTGCTCCTCTTAATTATTTGGATATTATATCCTTTTTCAAATAGAGTTTTAGTTGATTTGTTAATAATTTCAGATGTTTCATCTGTTGAATCGTCTAGGAATTGAATTGTTATCTTTTGAGGAGTATAGATCATATTAGCTAAGTTTTTAATAGTTTCATTAATAATATTTGATTCATTATAGATTGGAATTTGAACAGTGACATTGGGTAACTCATCAGAAGAAAAGTAATTATAAGGGACTGGATCTTCCCATTTTAGTGAGGAAATTGCAAGGAAAAGAAGGTTTAATGGGTATGGTACGAGTAAAATTCCACTCATTACATTCAAATTAACTAAAAAAATAAATATAAAATCCAAGGTTAATCTGCCCACTAAACTTTTTATCATCATTTAATTTGAATAGTTATTGGTAAGATGCTATTTGGAGTGCTTGTTATTCAAAATTGTTTTATACAAAATTCTTATAGACTCTTCGGGGTGAATAAATCTGGACACAGAAAAAATTTCAATTTTAGATATGAGTATCGCTGATGTCAATTCCGAATATCTGGGGGTAGAGAGAGTTTTACTTATGGAAAATGCAGGAAAAGGTATAGCTGAGTTTATCGAAACCCTGAATCAAGAAAAAACCATTAAAAAAGTAAAAATTTTTGCAGGTAGGGGGGGAAATGGAGGAGATGGGATGGTAGCTGTTCGTCATCTGTCACAAATCAACAATGTAGAGCTGTTCCTTTTGGGTTCTTCGTCTTCGATTATTAAAAAGTCAACAATAAAGAATTGGAAGATTTTGAACCGTCTTTCTAATGAAATTCACATTAAAGAACTCCAAAATTCTGAGGATATTAAGGAACTGAATTTTGAACCTGATTCACTAATTATAGATGCTATTGTAGGGACAGGAATTCGTGGTCAGATAAAAAATCCATTAAATTATTTATTAGAAAAACTAAATCAATGGCAAAAAAAGGGAAACATTATTATCAGTGTAGATACTCCTACTGGTATTAATCCTGATACTGGTGCTTTATCAAATGTTTATCTAACTCCCAATTGGACAATATGTCTTCATAAGCAAAAATTAGGTCTTAATCAAGTAAATTCAGGAACAATTGTTGTGAAAAAAATTGGAATTACAAGAGAAGCAGAAGAGTTAATAGGTCCAGGTGATTTCTTAGCTTTAAAAAAAAGAGACCCATGGTCTAAAAAAGGGGATAATGGGAGAATTTTAGTTATTGGAGGAAATTCAATCTATTCAGGTGCCCCTAGTCTAGCAGCTCAAGCTGCAATTCAAGCAGGAGCAGATCTAGTTACAATTTTATGCCCTAAAAGCATTTCTACAGCGATTAGAGCACATTCGTTCGAATTTATCGTTTACGAATATCCAGAATCCCATTTAAATATGAAATCAATAGATGAAACCTTAATCAAGGAAAATGATGTTATCCTTTTAGGACCAGGATTAGGAAGAAAAGATGAAACTCGCGAAGCTGTTTTGAAAGTTCAATCTCTAGCTAAAACTTTTGATAAATTCATTGTTTATGATGCTGATGCTCTTAAATTGCTTGATGTAAAAAACTTGACACCAAATTCAATATTAACTCCACACTTAGGTGAATTTTTAAGCTTAACAGGGCAAAAACTCCCACAATCACAGGAAGAATTTCAGGAACGAAAAGAAATATTTTATAGAATAATTAGTCAATATTCAGGTATTTGGGTTCTAAAAGGACATTGGGATATTGTTTCAGATACAGATTCTATGAAGATTAATAAAACAGGAATCGTGAAAATGACAAGAGGGGGAACAGGAGACATTCTTGCTGGGATTACTTCGGGATTAATTGTCCAATCTGTTTCTCCTTTCTATGCAGCATGTATGGCGACATATATTAATGGAAAGGCAAGTGAATTAATTGAAAAAAATTTTTCCCTTCTCAACTTATTAAACTGTATCCCAAAAGTTATTTCTCATTCCCTAGACTTTATTGCTTCTGATTAAAACTCTAATCCAGTTACCTCAAAAGCATCAATTTCTTCTAAAATAGAATAAATCTTTTCAATCGATTGATAAACGTAATCCTCTTTTTTGGCACCTGTACAAACCAATTTCCCAGACTGAAATAATAGTAATACTACTTTTGGTTCTTGCATCCTGTAGATTAATCCAGGAAACTGTTCTGGTTCATACATTGAATGTTCTAGGAGGAGTGCTGCTAATTCAAGATTGATTCTTTTTCCAAGAGTTCCAGAAGCCACAATATTTTGAACTGTAATAGTAGCTTCATGCTTCACATTATGTCCAGCATTTCGCAATAACTCTGAAATCACCTCAACCGCCTCTTCAATCATCTCTACTGATTTTGCACCAGTAACTACAAGTTTTCCTGAAGAAAAAACTAATATAGATACTTTTGGTTTTTTTATTTTAACAACAACTCCAGGAAATTGTTCGGGAATATAAGAAACTTGAACATCACCAGGGAGACGAGAAGCTGCCCGTTCTAATTTAATTTTACATCTTAGATCCACTGAAGCAACTACATTTTGTACTTCAGCGAACAAATCAGCTTTTTCTGAACTACTTGACACGTATCTCACCATAAATAAATGATTATAAGTGATAAAGTGGTATATTTTAAAAGGGTAGGATCTGTCAAAAGTTTACAATCCTATCAAAACACAATAGAATCATTTATAAAGTCACTTTATAAGCATTTATAAAGGTAAAACAGTAATATGTCGTATAAAGTCTAAGAAACTCATTTTTATTTTAGAATATCGATTTTTTATTATTAAAAACCATAAAAGAAAATAGATGACTCACAAACACTTCTCGTACAAATTACTTTTGTTTTATTGTGGTTGTAATGGTTTTTCAGAGTTTTAAAATCTCTAAAGTCTTATCAGACCGAAAATAAATATTTGGATCAGAATAGGTCTGAATTTTCTTTCCTTTGATGTTTATTCAACCTAATTCTACACTAGCTTATCCTTTGATTTCTTGAATTTTTAATTCTCGGCCAGTAAGCTTTTATAAGCTTTATCATGTTTGAACCTCAAGTTTAATAGGGGGTCTCTTTTGTCTCCA
>NZ_CDLCQJ010000140.1:0-16986 GCF_975850365.1 Candidatus Hodarchaeum mangrovi
CAATACCTTGAGCGTTATCACTGATAGGACCAAAGGAGTCCATTGCAACATTGTTTCCAGTATGCGAGAGCATACCAATTCCAATTAATGCAATTCCATAGAGAATGGTTTCCCCAATATGTTCTGATGAAATCTCAATATTGTGTGAAAAATTATTTATTATAGGAATAATCTCATTCCCTGGTAAAATTGTATAAGTTACAATTGCTAAACTAAATGAAATACATATCGCTACAAGTGCCCAAACACTACTTTCGTAACCAAGAGATATGCCACTCAAGATTGTAGTTGCAGGGCCACCTTTTGTTGATTCGAAAACTTCGACTACAGGCCCACCAGCCTTCGAAGTAAAACGAGCAGTTATTGGATTAAAGGAAACTGCCAACAGTACTCCAATGGCAATAAGAAGACCTAACCTCCAGTCACCTGCATAAAAAGTAGCAACTAAAGTTGATATTGTGATGGTTATTACACTTGAAATCTCATAAGACTGAAACATCGCTTTTTCTGCGTCAGGAGTTTTCCAAAGGGCAACAGCATAGGTTCCAACGATCGAACTTATAACACCAATTGCTCTAACGATCAAAGGAAACATAATCCAAATAATATTTCCTTCAATTCCATAAAGGACAAGCCCCAGAATCAAAGCAGAAACAATAGTTACCTCATAGGATTCAAAAATATCTGCGGCCATACCAGCACAATCCCCAACATTATCCCCAACTAGATCTGCAATTACTCCCGCATTCCTTGGGTCATCTTCAGGAACATCTTTTTCAACTTTTCCAACAAGATCTGCGCCAACGTCAGCTGCTTTAGTATAAATACCACCACCTACTCGCATAAATAAAGCTAAAATAGTTCCACCAAACCCAAATCCAAGAAGTGCATCAGGTGCAGCTTGACCAAAGATTATAAAGATTACTGTGCCTCCTAGCAATCCAAATCCATCGGTTAACATACCTGTTACAGTACCAGCATGATATGCAACAGACAGTGCTTTATTGTATCTTTTATTCACATCCAGCAGGTTACCATTTTCATCAATTGATTTTGCTGCCGTAGCTGCAACTCTTAAATTACCTTGAACTGCAATTCGCATTCCAAATTGACCAACCATCATGGAAAATGAAGCACCCATGATGAAAGCAAGAGTTCGACCAATAGCGACAACTAAAACAGGATCAAAATCAACGAATTCTCTTTCAGCTCCTGCTGTAGGTTCGACCAAATAAACGCTGAAAAATAAAGCAATCGTAAGAATTAATACGATTGGAAGGATTGTTCTAAGCTGTCGACCCAAATAGGCGTTTGCTCCTTCATTGATAGCTTCCCATACTTGTTGCATCTGTTTAGTACCAGTATCATGACTGAGTACGTCTTTACGTAGCCATAAAGAGTAAATAAAGGAAATAATGGCAACTACGATAACAAGAATGAGGGTTAACTGTTCATGAGGTTCTAATGAAGTAAAGGTTCGAAACATAATTTACACTTTTCCTTTCCAATTATAATAATCTATATAGTTTAAATTCCTTTAACTATGACAGAGAATTTATTATTCACTGGGTGAATACCAATTTTTGTGCAAGACTATTAACTTTTTTTTTAATAAAAAGGGATTTGAATTAAGTATCAAAAAAATATATTAAAATCCAAACAATCATAGAATTTAGGAAAAATTCCCTAACCTATTTAAAACTTCTATTAAATTTACTAAATCTGAAAATTGCTTTAAATCCTCAGGATTTAAAGGTGAAAAAAAAGAATATTTAATTAAAAACTAAAACCTTTATCATATACGATTATAGTATTATATAAATGATAAGTATTAATTCCGTCTCTATATCTGGTGATATTATTGGTTGAAACGAGTTTAATGATGATAAAACCTGATGCTATCCAGCGTTCTTTAATAGGTGAATTAATTTCACGGATTGAAAGAAAAGGTCTCAAAATTATAGGTTTAAAGATGATGAAGCTCTCTGAGGAGGAAATCGATCAACTCTATGACATACATATTGGAAAAAGCTTTTATCTCGAGCTTAAGAAATTTATAGGATCAGGTCCAGTTATTGCAATAGCAATTCAGGGAGAAAATGCTGTTAAAATCGTGAGATTATTAGCAGGCGCAACAAATGCTCCAGAAGCCAATCCAGGAACAATAAGAGGCGATTATGGAGCTAATCTTACTAAAAATATTGTTCATACTTCTGATGCTCCTAAAAGAGCGGAATATGAATTGAACATTTTATTTAATGAAAATGAATTTGTCGAATATGAATTGATAAATAAAACTTGGATTAAATAAATAATAACAATAATGTGAACGATATGAGAAGGAGAAGACCATATCAGAGACTTATGATAGAAAAAATCAACAGATCTGAGTTAACTAAAGTTAATGAAGATGAAAGATGGCAGGTGATTACATCTTTAGGAGAAAATCTTTCCCGAGTTTGGATCCTAGGTTTTATAACTTATCTTATCAAGGGAGAGAATAACTACACCGGAATAACTGTAGAAGATGGAACTGGTGTTATAACGGTAAAATCATGGGATGGATCTCTTTCTGAACTCAATCAATGGGATTTTATTGAAGTTTTAGGAAGAATACAGGTCTCAGAGCAGGAAGATACAATAGAAGTCTATATTTATCCCGAAATAGTTAAAAAGATAAAAGATGATAATTGGTTAATCTATCATTCTCTGAAAATTGCTCAACAGATACGAAGAACTCAGAAAGAATTTAATGTTGAGAAAACAAAAATTGGTGGGATTGAATTAGGAGACGGTATTGTTTCTTTTGAGGATTTGAAACAAAAATTAAAAGATATTGTTCAAGAGCTTGATGAAGGATTTGGGGTAACATTAAAACAGATAAAAAAGAGATTACCAAAAGTTGATCTAGCTCAAATCGAGGAAGCAATAAAAGAACTCAGAGATGATGGAGAATTTTTTGAACCACGGAGTGAAGTTTATTCTTATATTTTCGATTGAAGAAATCAATAATTTCTAATTATGGACGGTTCCATTGAAAAACATAATATCGAATTTGTTGGTCTGAAAGGACTGTAGCAATTACATATCTTTTCCGAACAGATGTCGCAAGTCTACCAGCTCGTACCAAATCAATAGGTTCGATACGAGTTTCCCTTGGAAAGATTGAAACTAAAAAAGGGGAATGATCTATCCCCGGTCCTCTTCGATACACCGCAAAATCTGTACCAAACTTTAAACCAGGACGAACTATATATCTTTTATTTCTTAAGTCCTTATAAACTGAGAAAAGATCTTCAAATTTTGTAAATCTCTTCTTGCATTTTTCCTGAAATGTCTGGACATCTAAAATATGATTCTGTTCATAAATAATAATCATTCCTGTTTCTTGTAAAAAAGCAGCTTCTAATAACGTTAGTTCTAAAGGACGATCGAAAAATGCTGATTTAGGTTTTCTTATACCTACAGGTTTGCCGAAATAACCTTGTTGATAGATATATCTTCCTTGATCTGAATTCCATATAATTACCTGTTTATTGACAAGGTAGGCAGGTATTAAAGCTTCCATATAGTGTATTACACACCCTTATTCCTGTTTTAATCTACGATTTAGAATAGGGGTTATTAATCGAATTATCAATAATGAATCTAGAATAAATAGGATAATTAGAAAGGTAATAACAACATTGTAATTACTTAAAGAAAAATCAGCTGGTGGTTCTATTACCTCTATATCCACTTCATTACTAAATGATTGAAATTTTGAGGATTCTATCTCTGAAGAGTAGTATTCAACTTTCGCAGAATACAAAGTGTATTTTCCAACTAATTTTACTTGTACTAAATAGCTAAATTGACGAGTATCATTTGGATTAATTTGACCGTAAGACAATTGAGTAAGACCAGAGATATTAAAGATCCAAGGATTACTAATTTGGTCAATGAAGGTTACGTTATATGCTGTTTTATTACCAAAATTATAAATAGTAATAGTTACGGTAAAACTATTACCAAGAACAATTTCTGATTTATCAACAACTTTTGTAACTAATAAACGTGGATAATCTGTATTTATACTTCGTATGTTGTAATTAGGGTCTGCTTGTGATGAAAAAATCCCAATAGAACATAAATTAATGGATGATATGCAAATAGCTAAAATAAAAGCTATTAGGAGGATTTTCCTTCCTTGCTTCATTGATAGAGCTCCATAAATAATTAATTTACCAGTATTTTTTAAGCGATTTTATTTTTGTTCTTTAAGCAAAAGGTTCATTTTTTAAGATTTAATCATTGTCAAATATGTCTAATTCTATATTTAATAAAAAATTTGTCTTTTTTGGGGGAAAGGGAGGTGTAGGTAAGACAACAATGGCTACTGCTACCGCTATTAAAGCAGCTGATCTGGGATACCGAACACTACTAGTATCAACCGATCCTGCCCATTCAATTTCCGATAGCTTAAACCAGCAAATTGGAGGAGATAACCATTATTTAGTGGAAGGTGTAAAAAATCTCTGGGCTGTGGAATTAAGTACATCTGATACAATGAGGACTTATTCTGAAATGATGAGTCAACAAGATCCAACAGGAACATTAACAGAATTTCTAGGAGGTGATGATCCGTCCTCACTTTCAGCTCCAGGAACTGATGAAACAGTAGCTTTTATACAGCTTTTAGAGTTCATTCAAAATCCAGAATATGATATAGTCGTTTTTGATACAGCTCCAACAGGTCATACTCTTAAGCTTCTTCAACTTCCTGAATTAACACAGGGTTGGCTTTATCGCCTTATAAAAATGAGAAAAAGGTTAGGAGGTTTAATGTCTGGATTCAAAACATTATTTGGAGGTAGTACTATCCCAAATGAAGATGAAGCGTTCAAAAAGCTTGAAGAATTAAAAGATCAAGTCGAGATTGCTCGTATCCATTTAGAAGATAAGAAAGAAACCGAATTCATTCCTGTTACGATTCCTACTGTTATGGCTATTTGGGAAACTGAGAGACTAATTAGGGCATTATATGAAGTTGCATTTCCTGTTTCCCAAATCTTTATTAATCAAGTTCAGCCAGAAAATCCTAATTGTGAATATTGTTCTGCACGATTTGAAAGCCAAAAGGGTAACTTGGAACGGATTCACGAGTTATATTCAGAGTACGATCTAATCGAAATTCCAATGTTCGTGCATGAAATAAGGGGAGTACTTAAATTAAGAGAGCTATCAGAACTCCTATATGCAAAAGAACAGTGAAATTTAGAAGAATTATCCTTCCTCATCCCAACCCTTTCGAATACGTGAAAAGGCTTCTTTAAGTTCCATATTCATTTGAGCTTTCAAACTCATTGGGGATGGACGTGGTGGTGCAACACCTAAACCAGGAGTACCTGGGGGTCCCTGTGAGTCAAATCCAGGACTAGGAGGTGGAAGTTGGCCAAATTCAGCTGGATTTGATGGTGATGGTGGTGCTCCAAAAACTGGGGGAGTTGATGATGGAACTTGTCCAGGTAGAGGAGGTAGACTTGGAGGGGAGGCTGTGGTAATCGATGGTGAAGGTGGTGTAAATGATGATGGTGATGGTGGAGTCCGAGGGGAAGCCTGTACTGGTGATGGTGGGGTTGGAAATGCTGAAGGTTGTGAAACTGAGGGAGGAGACGGTTGTGAACTTGAAGGTGGGACTGGCGTTGAAAATTGTATCGAACTCTTTGATGGTGCTGCTGTTCTTCCTTGAAGTAATTGATCCACTTTGAGATTTAGTTCTGCAAAATTTCTTTCTAGTTCATCAACTATCTCTGCGAGTTGTGAAACAAAGATAAAGAACTTTTTCGTTACTTCAACAAGAGTATCAATATTTTTTGACCTTTCATCTCCAAAAAATTCATCTAAATTTGTCAAGTTACTAACCTACTAATATTATAATCTTAAACGAAAATTCCTTTTAAACTAATAAATTTAATTATATTTAGAAGGATTTTATTCAATCCTGTTTTAAATCAGCTTCAAGGAATTAATAGATCAAATCTCATTGTTTAAATTCTCTAATTAATATTTGATTTATATTATATATTTTAACCTTCTTTTTCAAATCTGCGCTTGAAAAAATCTGAAACTAAGCTTACATCTCTAGTTTCTTGGACATCATGAGTTCGGATAACATGAGCACCTTTCAATATTGCAATTGTAGTAGCTGCTAGTGAACCCCACAGTCTATATTCTGGAGTTACTCCTAAAATTTTTCCAATAAATGATTTTCGTGATATACCAACAAGAATACCTTGATTTAGACAGCGAAATTCTGGTAGATTCCATAGAATATTGCAGTCGTGAATATGATTTCTTTCAGGAATCCAGCCTCCGATTCCAGGATCAATAATAATTTTGTTTTTATCGATATTAGCATCAATTCCTAAAGAAATACTGTTTTTCAGTGCTAATTTGATTTCTTCAATATTAAACACATCACCTGGATTATTCATACACGCCATGATAATTGTAGAGGCATTGTATTCTGAAATTACTGAAGGCATATTTGAGTCATATTTAAATCCCGAAATATCATTAATAATAGATGCACCATGTGATAATGCAAAATCAGCTGTTTTTGAAGATTGCGTATCAATTGAAATAGGTATTTTAAGATTAATTTCTTTTAGAGCATCAAAAAAAGTTTTTAAAATTTCGATTTCTCTTTCTAAGGAGATTGATGCTCTATTTTCATATAAATGAGTTGGTGCACTTGATGTAGCGCCAACATCAACAAAATTAGCTTTATGTTTTTCCATTTGAATAAGGTGACTTATAATCTCTTCTCTTGAATGTAGAATACTTTTCTTGTAAAATGATGTGGGAGAAAGATTTATTATTCCCATGATTAGAGGATTTACATTATCACCAATCTTTACACCACCTAAATTTCCAGTTATCATTAACTCTAACTTTCCTTATTCAATTTTTTTGTATTTGTCTAGTAACTTGTCAATTAAAGGCCAAAATGGACCTATGTAAATACAATCTTCAGGGTTCATTTTCATTAAGCTATTGAGCTCAATCTGGTTAATATCATCCGTAAAAATTTTTTTTTCACATCCTCTTGCAATTACAAGTGGAATGCTTTGGTTAGACTCTCCCATTAAAATTTGAGCCCCGCAAACTAGGTTATCTGCGATAGCACGAGTTGTTATACGCATTTGACGCTTATATAAGTCAAAAGTTCCTCTATCATCAATAACAGGTGTAAAACCAGAAACCCCTAAAGCAAAACCCGATGTTCCTCTTCTTAATGGATGTGTTTTTGAATCTGCTATTATTACTCCAAATTTTTTTCCTGTTAGAGTATATAATTCTTTTCTAATTTGCCTTGCTGTTTGAATAGGATTCCTAGGAAGTAAAATTAAAAATCCTTCTCCTCCAGCATTACTTTGATCTACACCAGCATTTGCTTGTAAAACGCCATCTTTTAAAGCAAGAATAGCTCCTGGAACTGCCCCTATCACGAGATCTGCCTCACGAAAAACCATTTCTACAACTTCTGCTTTCATATGAGCTCTTTCTGCAAGAATAAATGCTTCTTTTCTAATATCATTGATGTCATTTATTGGGATTTTTAATCCTTCACATACCGAAATAATTTTACTAGCTATTATAAAAACATCAAAATCCATTAATTGAATTCCTTGGGTGTTTACAGATTCTAAAAGAATTTCTGCAACACTAGTTTGGCTGTCAGTAATTAATGGAGTTTTTATTGCAAAAAATTCCATTTTCATTTGGGGTCAACCTGAATAAAGGAGTATTAATTGAAACATTAAATATTTAGTAAGAAAAGTAAAAACAAAGTTTATTGAAATAGGCAAGCTTTTAAGCTTAACTTTAATATTTGTCATAAGAAAATGTTATTCAATTCCAAAACTTGAAATAATTACCTTAAAAACATTAAATGGAACAACTGGATAAAATATTACGGAGTAATTAAGATGACAATGGAAGACAGAGCAAAATTTGGGATCCCCCTTCTAGATGATGCTTTGGGTGGGGGTGTCCCACGAGGATCAATAATCCTAGTTGAAGATGAGGTGGGGATAAACACAGAGCATATATTAATCCAATTTCTCTCTGAAGGTCTACGAACAGGTGAATATGGCTATATTCTATCGACTGAGCATTTATTCTCTCATTATTCGCCTTTATTTGTACCGTACAATATTTCTGAGGTTACCTTTGAAACGAAAAGACTAATCTTCTTAGATGCTTTTTCCAATCCTTTTGGTTATTCTGAAGGAAGACCTAGTGCTTTAGGAGAAAATGTTATTCGTGATATAACCCAGCCTCGCCAGGTTACTGACCAAATTAGACGATCCTTACTTCATGTTAGATCTCAACCTGTCCGTGGTGTTTTGGATTCATTAACAACTCTATTACTAGTTTCAGACACCTTGAAACCTCCTATGGCTTTTTTACAGCATAAAATCGCTACAGATAAAGAAATGGGTATAGTTAGTATTCTAACACTACATTGTGATGTGCATGATCCTAGAATTGTCACAGCTGTTGAACACTATTGTGATAGTGTAATAAAAATAACACATAAAGAACTAGAAGAAAAGGAAGGTGGATTAGTTGAGTTTTTACAAATTAGAAAAGTTTCTGGTATGACTATGAGAGAAGTTGAGAATACAGATTTCGTATTTAAGCCAATTCCTGGGCATATTGAGCTTACACCATTAATTTAAAGATGGGATGTGACATTTATTTCAAAAAAAAAGAATTGTGACGTTGAAGGATGTCCTAACGAATATAAAAAGACTGTTTCGAGAGAAAAAGCTGGCAGTACAATTAAGGAAGCTAACTTGAGTCTTTCTATAAAGGATAAAGTGACTAGAGTACACCTTTGTACTGATCATTATCGTAAAATTAAAAAAAAGTTGAAAAAGGATCGTAAAATTGAAAGTTTAAGGTGGAGTGGTTAAGTTTCCTCTTTTTAAAATGCTAAAATCAAAGAATTAGTATAAAGAATGGAGATTAAAGAAACCGTAATTCCATTGCGTCATCTGGACATACGCCAACACAATCTAGACAATTTATACAATGTTCGCTTCTTACCTTCTCTGGTGGGTGGGAGAGGATTCTAACACCCATGGGGCAGACATCCTCACATAGACCACAGTGTGTACATTTTGAGATATTTCTTCCTACACCTAACATTGAATGCTTTCCTAGAAGGCCAGCAATTATACCGACAGGGCAGAACCAACGACACCAGGCACGTGGGATGTAGAAAACTAAAATAATAGCAAAGATTAGAATAAAAAGTCTTATCCAGAATACAATGTCAATTAAAACAAATTTATCCCAATTGAATAAATTTTCAATTCCTCCCCAATAGAATAATAAGGGAATTAGTGTAAATAGAAATACGGATGGGCTTAAGACAGCCCATGGTTGTTGAGAAAAAATTCCAAACGCAATTTTTATATTTTCAATCTCACCAAGAGCAACATTTATACCAATGAATGTTGACGCAAGAATACTAACTCCTGTAATAAAATCCCCAATCTGTCGTAAATTGTTATTTGTTTCTTGAGTTGGTTCATATTTGCTTTTCCAAGAGGTTAAGAAGCCAATAAGATCTTGAAATAATCCAAAAGGGCATCCCCATGCGCAAAAAAGTCGTCCAAAAATTGATCCAATAATAAAAAATGAAGCTAATGGGATTAATGGTAGTAATCCTGTAGTTAACATTCTCTCTAACAAATAAAAAGCTCCTTCGGAGCTAGAAGTCAACATTTTTGGCATATCGACAGGTAATACTAACCATGTTGCTCCTATTCCAAAAAAAGTAAGATTCATTAAAATAAACATGATAGTTTGAATAATTGTACGTAAAATCCGTAATTTCGTTAAATTTACCTTTGATTTCTTATGCCATGCCATCTTTATTCACCTATGGTATAGGTATTCCTGCTGTTGCGCTCTCTGTGATTTCTACAATTAAATCTTTAATTAATTCGAACTGATTCGCTGATATTGCAAGTGTTAAGAAAATAAATCCAAGACTTAAGGCAATAAAAGCTTTGGCATTACTCCTCATTGCATAAATTCCTTCTAATTATTTGAATATAGAAACAATAATGAAATCGATTATATTTTAGGCTTTTCAGCAAATCTTCTTATTTGTTGTCCTAGCTATTGTTATTTAGATAAAGGATATACAATATCCGTTGCTAGTTTTTTAGAAATAGTCTTAAAATCCCCAATCTCTACTTTTACTGAATCCATATGCAATTATTCGGGCGTTCCAAAATTTTTTTATCATTGAAGGTTTAGATAAAGCTTTAAATGATAATAGAAGTTTTTTCCAAATATTCATACGCGTTATATCCCAACCATTAATTAAGGATCCAAAATTCTCTAAGTCATAAGCAGTAAAATCTGAATAAAGGATTTGATGAGCTTTTTGAATTATTGGGTCAGCATATGGCATCATTCGGCATTTATACTCATATTCTAACAATTTTTTCTTTGAAAAATTTTTAGATTTACATGCTTCTATTGCAGTTTGTGCAGCTAGCCATCCTGAATGAATTCCTATTGCAATACCTCCATAAAAGATTGAATTTGTTAAGCCAGCTGCATCACCAGCTACCATATAGTTATCAGTGCATAAATTTGGTATTGGTCCACTTGCAGGAATAATACCAGCAATCTTTTGGATAATATCTTCTTCTGTAACATCATTAAAATGAAGATCCATGAATTTTTTAAGAATAGTGTTCGGATTTGAAGCAGGGTCAACAACAATTCCAATATTGGTTGAACTTTTTTTGGGAAAGACCCATCCATAATGCATCTTTGGAAATCGATTGAAATCGAAATAAAAGTCTAGTGCATCGGTTAAAATTCCTTTAATATTAAATTCTACTCCTTGAACATATTCTGATGGTCCTTTGAGTCCTATCATTTTTACACTATGAGCTGAAGGTCCATCACACCCAATCACTAAATTTGCTCTATATGTTTGTGAAGTGGTTTTTACAATTACAGAATTACCATCCCTTTTTACCTCATTTACTCGTGACTGTAGAGAAAGATCAACACCATTTTTTTGAGCTTCTTTAGCCATTAAATGATCAAATAAAGGCCGATTTATAGTTACTGTCTCTAATTGAGATGTAGCTACTCCCGATGTACCAAAAAAAAATCTTTGAGTGCTAAGAATCCGTTCAATCAAATAATTCTTACGATTTATTATAAAATCGTCGTAAGTTTCTTCTGAATTATATTTTGGCATATTTTCAACGGTTCGCATTTTATCAATAGATAATCCTTCACCGCATGCAAGGGGGTGACCAATTTTTGGATGTTCTTCAACTATAACAGCATTTAATCCTGCTTTAGCTACAGATATTCCAGTGGATAATCCTGTTGGTCCTCCACCAATTATTAGAACATCATATTGTTGCATTGCCGTCCAGGTACCTCTCAAGGAATATATAGCATTCTGATCTCTTTAATTATATAATTTGTTAATTTATTTGAACCAAAAAGAAGTTTTATTTATTTACTACTAAATTGGTTAAATGGGAAAATCAATGAATCATTCTCCAGTAAAAATTGGAACTTGCTTAAATAAAGCTCAAGGTAAGATAATTGTTCAATTAGAGGGGCCAAATTTACCTAAAATCGGTTCTTATGCTCAGATTAAGGAAAAAGGTCAATTTATCACAATTGGAGAGATAACAGAGGCTATAGGATCAACTCAATCACCTTGGATTGTTATCTCGCCTTATAAAGATAGATTAAAAAAGGTGAATGAGATGGAGGAAATCTACAGCCAAGAGAATTATCGCTCAAAAATAAAGAATAAAAAAACCAAGTATCGGTATAAAAAGAGGGTTTGATATATAAAACATTCGTTATATGCCTTTAAATGGTTAGTTTTGGCGTCTATAGCGATTTTTTCATTTTAAAAGAAATTATTAAGAGGTTAATCATATGGCAAGGTCACAGAGAAGATCTGTAAGGAAGGCAAGTGGTGGAAGATACCACATTAGTACTAAAAAGAAAAAAAGGGATTTAGCACGACCAGCAGCCCTGACAATGGTCGGAACAGTACGAAAGAAAACAATAAGAACCCGTGGGGGGAATCAAAAAATACGTTTACTTAGCTCTACTTTTGCTAATGTTTCTTCTCTAGATGGAAAAGTGACAACAAAACTTGAGATTGAAGATGTTGAAGACAATCAAGCAAATAGAGACTTTGCACGAAGAAAAATTGTTACTAAAGGAGCAATCATTCGTACATCTAAAGGCAATGCCCGCGTAACTAGTCGACCAGGTCAAAATGGAACAGTTGAAGCTGTTTTATTCTAGTAGAAATTAACTTCTTTTGATTCTAAAATTAATTCTTTTTACTTCTTTTGCAAAATAGGATAAAATACTAAATGGAAGAAAGTAAACCCCCTTTGACCCAAGAAAATTCTTCAGAATCGATTTTCAAGAAAAATGTTTCTAAACTTAAAATAGCTATAATACGAACTTTTACTGGACATAGTAAAGGAACTTGGATATGGATTGGGATCTTTTTCTTAATTTTAATTATCAGTGTCATAGTTTTAATTCTTCAGTCTCAAGATGAAACTTGGTTATTTGATAAAGTTATTAGATGGTTTGTTGGACCAATCCTAAGTTTAGAATTATTAGGACCATTTATTTTCATTATTTTCATGGGAATTCAAGGGATTATTGTTCCAATTCCTTCTGAATTGGTTTTATTATCAAGTGGTCTAATTTGGGGTATGATTGGAGGGAGTATAATTGGGATTATTGGTTCAATGACCGCAGGTATAACCACGTATTATATTGCAATGTATGGTGGTAGACCTATTATTGAAAAATTCTTGGGTGAAGAAAATCTCCTTATTGTAGATAAATATCTTGATCGATATGGAATTTGGGCTATCGTTTTTGCTCGTGCTTTTCCTTTCATGGCCTTTGATCCTATATCCTATGCGTCTGGATTTTTGAAAATAAAATTGAGGGATTATCTATTAGCTACTTTCTTTGGTTCAATCATTCGGTGCACATTTTATGCTTGGTTAGGTTCAAATCTAGTAACCCAAACAGACATAAGCGAATGGTTAAGGGATCCTGCAAAATATCAAAGTTTCATTAATCAATATTCTGCTAACTTCAATCTTGTACTATTTCTGCTAATTGTTGTTCTTGGACTAGCTTTTGTTGTATATCAATTCCTTTTATTCCCCTATTTAAAGAAAAAATCTCATGAATAAAGAAAAAATGTAAAAAGAAAACTATTCCATCCTGAAAATTTTATTTCAAATAGACTCAATTGATTTAATATAGTAATATTTTTGATATAAGATGACTTTCAATATAACTAAAGAATTAATAAATTACATTCTTAGCTCAGTAAAATCATGGAGTAAGATGAATGAGTATTCATGAATCAATAAAAAAATCTTCGTCTTCGGAGGATTTGAATCATAAAATCCCTGAATGGTTAAGTGTAGATCATTTTCCAGATGAGACAAGAGTTAATTTAACTCCTCGTGGACGTAGGTTTGTGTTTCAAAAAAGTCTAATCATGAAAAATCTTGAACATATTGTAAGTAGAGCACAGTGGTCTCGTTATCGTTCAAATCCAGAAATGTCGATTCCTGTATCCACACTTCGACTCCTTGTTGAGGATGAAAGAGAACTATTTATGACTTCATTTACTGTTACGAGTATAGGTAATAAGAAAATCCAATTACCTCTAAAATTACCTATACGAATTAGAAACAATTCTCTAGCGAAATTACTCGCGCTTTTAACCCTTTCGAAAAACGTTTTTCAAACAGGAACTTATCAAACAGATCAGAGGGAAAAAATTGAATATTTAATCGAAACATTTGACTCAATCTTTGATGTGAACTTGAGTCCTGATGAAGAAATTACTTATAATCAACGAGGGTATTATCTTAAGATACCACTTCAGATCTGCTCTGCTATTATTAAAGTTTTCACAGGCGAGTATACTGCAAGTTTTCCACAGATTATTAGTTCGGTAGCAAAACTTGAAGATGAACAAGATATCTTAGATTTTGTTACAATGTGGTTGAAATTTTCTAGGGTATATCGATTTGATAATAGTCAAGAAAACCTATTTATGTTTAGATATAATGATGAAACAAGGGAATTAGTGAAATTAATTGAAATGTTGGGTGTAAAATATGAAATGGGTTCGATAATAGATGGAGGTAACTTTGTCCCTGTTTACCGAATCCCTAATGTAGCAGATAATGAAATAATTCTTGGAACACCATCATTATTATCTCGGCTTAAAAGTAAAATAAGGAATCAAACCGCCCGAATTAATGAATTAGAAGCAATAAAGGATGATCTTGAGTCTAAACTAAGAGGAACCACTCGTGGTATTGGAGAAAAAGTCACATGGTCTCGTGCAGTGGATGAAAGACTTGCAGAGGACCTTGCTGAAAAGCTTGTTGAATTTGAGAGAATATTAATACAAACTCGGAATGAAAATGAAAAACTTAAGCGTCTTCTCAAAGACAGTGGTGCTATTTTAGAAGTTGAAGAGTCATTTTTTGTTGAAAATAGCAATGGGGAAAAAATTGCTGAAGATATTAATCAATTAAGGGAAGAAGTAAATCAACTTAAAGAACGATTGGCAACATTAAATCAACCTACCCAAGGAAAAGAATTAAGCTATAAAGTAACAAAAGAAATAACAATGAAAGCAGATCATGCTCCTATAGGGATAGATATTGATTTACGTCTAATAATTAAAACTTTTCTTGCACATCCGGACAACTGGGTTTTATTTATTCTTGGGACTAATCAAAGCTTGACTAAAGAGCAAATTGGAAGAATATTAGGTTTTTCTGCTGATAGAAGGTTAGAATTGCAAAGATGCTTAAATGATTTCGTTAATCGTCATATTTTAAAAGTTACTGCATCGTCTCATGGTGAGGAAATCTATTCTTTGGATCGTTGGCATTGGTCTGATTTAATTGGTAGCTACACAACAACTTTATTGGGTGATAAGGATAATGTTCCCCTAGAAGTTCGCCAATTAGTACGAAGTGTTCTTAAATAAAATAAAAATATTAAAAATGGATTTATAATTTATAAGTTATCAATAACTTTGAGTGCTTCTAATAAATCTTTAATTTCAGATGTTTTTTTAGATGACTGAACGATTTTTTCTCCCTCTTTTTTTCCCAAAAATTCTGATATTTGAATATTTGGACTTATTTGGGAATTATTTTCTTTTTTAGTTGATTCTAAAACTGAAATATCTGGGATTTGTTTATCTGATGTAAGAGAATTCAATTGTTCTTTGATTTGATTCATTTCCTGTTCTAAACTTGATAATCGATCATTAAAGTCTTTGAATTTCGTTCCAATATCTTTTATAACTAGTTTTAATGCTTCCTTGACAAAATTTTTCATTTTCTCTTCAATTAAATCCATATAAAATCACTGTTTGTTCTTAAATTATAAATTTTGTCTAATTAGATATTTAAAATGTTCTATCTGTCTTTCTACAATATTTTTAATTGGATAATTTGCGTTATAAATTAAATTCAGCTTTTTTGTATTAAAAATGTTGGAAGATATAAATTATACAAAATCACTCATTGAAATAAAAAAAAGCCAAGACTTGAAAAAAGTTATATGAGACTGATCTCAATATTCCTACCAATTGTAATTCTTCTATTATTAATAGATAAAAATGAACAATTATTTTAATCAAGGCAAATGAATTCTCTTTCTAGTCTCAAAAACTAGAAATATTTCCTTCCTTTAAATTAAAATTAATCAAATACAATATATAATGGGGAAATAAACCTAATGAGTGAATTAAAATCCCAACATGATTACTTTCTATTAAGCACAGTTTATGATGCTGAATCAAATGGAGCTGGAATTAAATTATTTGATGTTTCTAGCCAAAAAGTAATTTATTTCTTAGATCCTTATGGGCATGAACCATATTGTTATAGTTTAGAACCATTTTCAGACCTGAAAGCAATTGAAAAAGAATTTCCCCCTAATACAATCAAGAGAATAATTACTACTAATAAAAAGGATATCTTAAATAATACTATTATCAATCCTACTCAGATTGTAACTGTTACCCCGAGCGAAGTACCTAAAGTTCGGGATATCTTAAAAACACATGGTTGGGAAACTTGGGAGTCAAGAATAAAATATCACCGAAATTGGTTATATGATACACAATTAGTTCCAGGGAGAAAGTATTGGTGGGATGAGGTTAATAGGAAATTTATTTCCCCTCAAAGTATAAGTGAGGGATTGGAGATACCTCCTCCTGTTATAGAAAATTTAGCACAATATTCAGGATTAATCCAAGTATTTCAAGATGACTTTCTTCAAGAAATTCCTGATCTTCCTATTGTAGCTTGTGATATAGAAACTGAGTATGAGGAAGGTCAGATTCCCCAATCTAGCGATCCTAAATTCCCAGTAATTTGCATTTGTATGTCTGATAACAAAAATAATGAAATAGCTTTGATCCTTTCACGGAAAAACATAGAAAAAGGAGAAAGTTGGGTTGAGGTTTCACAAGATCTAAGGGTTGAGTCTTTTGATGATGAAAAATTACTTTTAAAACGAGCATTTGAGATATTAAAGAAATATTCTGTAATTTGTACTTTTAATGGTGATAATTTCGATTTTCCATATCTTCATGCAAGAGCAAGACATCTAAAGATTAGTAAATCGAGCCCCATTCTTTGGAACAGAAGAGCAAAAGAATGTAATTTTCGAAATGCTATTCATCTGGATTTATATCGTTTTTTTCATAATGTAGCAATAAAAACTTATGCGTTTGGAAATAGATATCAAGAAGAGACTTTAGATGCCGTTGCTTCAGCATTGCTAGGAGTTGGAAAAATTCCTCTGAATAAAGGAATAGCTGAATTAACAGAATGGGAGTTA
>NZ_CDLCQJ010000141.1:0-3694 GCF_975850365.1 Candidatus Hodarchaeum mangrovi
CTCTAATTGATATTTATCGTGCAAAAGGATATAAAAAGCTTGTAACTGATATCCAAGGCGATAATACGCCTTCCCTGAACCTATTTAAGAATAAATTAAGATTTAAGGAGAAAGAGTCAATTATTTTTCTAGAATCGGAAATATAACTTCTCTCTCCTAAAGCTATTTCTTTTTACGATTCAAAATCATAATTACCCTAGATTTGGTCTATCTTAGTCTTTTTTATTTTTTTGAGAATTAATAATTCATTGTTTTCTACAAAACAGTAAACCACTTCCTATTGGAACGATCAGAGAATCTATACGCTTATCCGTCATAGCTTGGTCTAACATTGGTTTTAAATCCTCTTTATGGCTGATAGCGTTATCAGCGATAAGAAATGCACCTTTTACCATTTTTGGAATGATTAAATCATAAGATGCCTTATAATATTCTTTCTCTGCATCTAAAAAGCAGAATGCAATTTCTTCAGTTTTTTCCAAATAGTCTCGTGCATCCCCAAAAATTAATTCAACATATGGTTCTACTTGAGCTACTCTGAATGTTTCTTTTGCTAATTGTACCTTTTCTTTAAGGACTTCAAATGTCTTGATTTTTCTTTCTGTTTTCATACAAGAAAGAATTATCCATAAAGTTGAATACCCACCACTTGTACCTATTTCAATAAACTGTCCTTTGGGCGCATTTGATGCAATAAGAGCAAGAAATTTTCCAGTTTCAGGGGGTACTTGTCGTAACCGTTGTAGTAAAGGAGTTCCATCTTTACGATCTGCAGCATCTAAGGTTCTTAGGTAATTCATTCTTTCTTGTATACTATTCGGAATATCATGAAACATATAAATGAACACCAAAAAGAAATTTTTGTTGTCTTCAATATTACTATTCTTGAAATTAAAATAATTCTGTATTATTTATTCCTAGTCCGTATTATGCCAATTAATAAAACACCAAGAATTATAAATGGTAAAAAAGGAGCTGATGTCGTTAAGGGAGGAATTGTAGTGGAAGTTGATCCTAATGTCCCTGTTGTTGTGCTAATCATCGATGTGCTAGAAAAGCTAGAAGTGGTGTCTGGACTATCTGGTTTAATATACTCAAATTCCCCATTAATCATAGTCATTAAGACTTCAATATTTTTTAGATTTGTCTCTGGAATCGTGAGTGGATTATCTGAAAGCACTACTAAATCTGCTAATTTGCCAAATTTAATACTTCCTTTGATATTTTCCTGGAATGTGCCATAAGCTCCATCGGTTGTTAATGTTCGTAATGCTTGTTCAGGGGTGATCGTTTGGTTGAGCATAAAATCGGTTGGTGTGTCACCTAAGGTTCCTATCCGTGTAACAGCTGTAGCGATAACGCCAAGGGGTGTTCTAATATCCCCTAGAACATAGGGATAATCAGTACTACCCAAAAGATGAACACCAGCATCAAGGAGATCCTGCCATCTACCAGTTATTTCAGCCCATTCTCGGCCGATTAAGGGTTCAATATGATCATTCCAATCCGAATTGAACCAAGGAAGTTGAATACAACCTAATATATTCAATTCAGCTAAACGAAAAATTTGATCATTTCGGAGGAGAACTAAATGTTCGATACGATGGCGTAAGTTGTTAGGTTCATTACCTATCACCGATTCATATGCATTGAGTACAATATCAGTCGCATTGGGGGTCACACTATGAGTAGCGATTTGAAAACCCCAAGAATGAGCCTCTTGAACGAG
The DNA here is from genome assembly GCF_975850365.1 of Candidatus Hodarchaeum mangrovi. Classification (NCBI taxonomy): domain Archaea; kingdom Promethearchaeati; phylum Candidatus Hodarchaeota; class Candidatus Hodarchaeia; order Candidatus Hodarchaeales; family Candidatus Hodarchaeaceae; genus Candidatus Hodarchaeum; species Candidatus Hodarchaeum mangrovi. Next base: position 1,730 of record NZ_CDLCQJ010000141.1, read on the forward strand.
CTGATTCATTTCAGTTTGATTAATATAATTAATTGGATCTAGATACCACCCATCTGCAAATAATTTAACCCCTGCGATCCGTAATTGGGGACTATATTCATATCCAGGTGTATAGGCCTGATACCAGTCCCCAAACCGATTAAATCCATACCCCAGAGGGAGATAACAATTAACGCGTATCTTCAATAAATTAGCTTCATCGACAGCTTGTAATTCATTTAATCGATCTTGATTCACAAATAATTCTGAAATGCTGGTCCAGCCATAGGAAATTAAAGAATCAATAACATCAGTAAGTTCAGTCATATTTGTTAATCCACGATCACCAATCCAGTGTGAGTGGGAATCAATAAAACCTGGAACTAAAGTTGCTCCTTGCATATTGATAAATTGGGTAGTGGAATCAGCAAACCGAAAAGTTTCACTCTCATTTCCAACAGCACTAATGATATCACCTAAAACAGCCACTGATTCCGTTATAAGTTGAGTTTCTTCCATTGTAATTATCGTCCCGTTATAAAAAATATAATCAGGAGTCGGATCTTGTAATGGAATTTTTTCCTCAAAACTTAGGGAGGGTAAAAGGATGATGAAGCCTTGGAAGATGAAAATAAAGAGTAATAACTGGGTTTTTGTAAAGAACATAATGCTGATTTTATCTATTTTAGGATTCAAAAATTTACCTAGAAATGATTCTAGGGGTTCATTTGAAAAATGCTTCCAACTAATAAAAATATATAAAAATAACTCATGATTTAAGAATTTTAATTATCATTGTTACAGAGAAATATTAGATGAGGGAACCAGATAGAAGTAATAAACGATTTTTGGATAGTATTCTTAATTTATTACCAAATTTTGTTCAGAAATATCCAAAAGATGATCAAATTCTATTAAACGATTTTATTGCAGTTCTTTCATTCTATGAAGTAGATACAAAACTTCAACGAGAAAATCTTATTCAGAAGATCAATGATTTTAGTAAAAATTATCGTTACACTGAATTATATCGCAGCACACCTTTTCTTTGGTTCGCAGTTGGATATTTTGAAACATCAGGTCAGCTATTGGAAGAGGAGAAGTTCTATGCCTCACGATTTTACCAATACTTAGTTAGTTCTCTTCGATCTACAGGAAATGAAAAGGGAGGATTTGACTTACTCCGACAGATTACTCCACTTACAGATGGTTCTTGGGAAGAATTGCAACGAAAATCCATTAAAATTATTATTCCACTAGATAGTGATCAATTAGCGGTACTTAAAGCAGTTTATAATGGGTGCAAGTATTTAGGAATAAATCTACTCTATCAAAATCGGTTAGGAAAGCTCATTGCAAGCCAAATCAAAGGTTATTCCAGAAGAACAGATCAACGTCGGTTTTTTAAACCATTAACCTCTCTTTGGCTTCTCCAATACCATCTACCTGCATTTGGGTTGGAAAGAATAAATTTTCAAATGAAGCTCGAGAATGGAGTGTCACTGAATCAAATAATTAACTTTAAGGATCCTAAAAGTACCCTTCTCCAAATGAGTAGAATATATCGTTCCCGAACAAACTCAAAGGATTATTTTGGGACCTTAATAACGATGAAAGAGGAGGTAAATGAACTAAAGGATTTTCTTTTAGATAAATACAATTTAAATTTAATAGAATTTAATCCCATAAAGCAAGTTTTCTGGAGTGCCTCTTTAAGTGAATATGAAATAAATAAAGGATGGAAAACGTTAACAGAGACCGAAGAAATTCTTATCATGAAACGTCTATCCACCTCTAACCCCCGAAAAAGACGAAAACACTCCACAGCATTTCTATCAACATTTTTTAACATAAATGCACAACTAGACCATTTGAAAACTTTTACAGATTATATAAAAGTATTTTGTACATATTTTGGCCCCTATGAGTACGATACCTTACCCCTTGAGTCTAGTATTCACAAGGAAGAGCTAGAAATACTCAAAG
>NZ_CDLCQJ010000142.1:0-3556 GCF_975850365.1 Candidatus Hodarchaeum mangrovi
GGTTTGAAGCACGAATCATCTCCTTTCCAATTGGATATCCTCCAATTGTAACAAGACCTGCTCCTCCTTCAGTTAGAAATTTATGAGCAAAATTACCGTCTGTTATACCTGCCATAGCAGCTAATACAGAGGGGTTTTTCCTGTCTACCATTTAACAATATTCCATGATTCGCTTAATTAAATGCATTGCATTCTCAGGTGAGTTAATTAGAATATTTTCAGCAATTCCAATTGTTTCATAACTGGAAAAATTCTCAAGAAGAGACTTATCAGTTTCATGAATTATGCACAGATCAAGAAAATCCTGATACATTTCTACTAAAGTTAATGGAGTGATTTCTTTTCCCCATGCTCTTAAAAACTTACCTGTAGGCCCAGAAACTGCTTCTGTGCCAATTATTGGACTGATTGCAGCACAAAAAGCAGCTGTAGATTGTAGTGCTTTTCGAATTGGATTAATTGCAAGAATAGGTCCTATTGAGGAAACAGGATTACTTGGTCCAAGAATAATGACATCAGCTTTCTCAATTGCTTCAAGAACGCTGAGAGTAGTTACACGGAGATCACCATCAAAAAAAACATTAATCACATCTGGTTTTCCTTTATATTTCACCCAAAATTCTTGAAGGTGCATTATTTTAGTAGGAGTTCTAATTCGTGTTTGAATTCGTTGATCTGCCATTGGAAGAATTTGAGGTATGATAGACAATTTCTTGCAAAGAATTTCAGTAACTTCAGTTAAATTTTTTCCGTGATTCAATAAATTGGTTCGTAAAAGACATAACGCAGCATCCTGATCTCCCAAATTGAACCAAATTTGTTCTCTGAGTTTATTTTGTAGAAAATCAATTAGATTAAAACTATCTTGATAAATACCCCACCATTTTTTGGTATCAATAAGGTTCGATAAGGTCAAAAGAACACTATCGATGTCTGGGGAAACATAAAGGCCATAAAAATTCCAATCGTCACCAGTATTTCCAATAATCGTTACTTTTCGCTCATCAAATAACTTAATCCCGTCTTTCAATAGCTTTGGTGTACCTGTTCCTCCAGAAAGAAAAACTACATTTTTATTAATCATTAAATAACCTTCAGGAAAACAGAGACTAAATACAGACTACAATTGATTAAAAAAATTCTTTACTACCTATTATTTTTGAATTTAGCTTGATTAAATTTAATCCTTCATTCTTTTAGGTATTAAATAGAATAGATTCATAAAAGATTTAAATTCGAGATATGACAATTTTTGTTTGTAGGCCTGATTCAAATGCCCCAAAACACCAAGGAATGGGATTTAATCCTCCTTAAAGAAACAGAGAGTATAAATACACAAACTATTTGGCATGCTGCCGCTTTAGCACGGAGTAGAGGAATACAGGATCATGATATTCTCATCATAGATTGGCCTCGTGACCCTTTTGTCTCTTGTGGATTTCATCAAGCGATTGATATGGTTGTAGATCTAGAAAAATGTGAACTATTAAATATTCCAGTTATTAGGCGCGCATGCGGAGGAGGTGCGGTTCTATTAAACAAAAATCAAATTTTTTATCATATTGTTTCACATATCGACTCGGGAATAGTACCTCGTCCTGTTCATCAAATGTACTCTCTATTATTAGAACCAGTTGTTGACACTTACCGTACCTTTGGAGTAGATGCTCACTATCAACCAATCAACGATATAATTTGCAAAGGACGAAAATTATCGGGGAATGGGGCTGCACTTCTTGAAAAAGCTCAAGTTTTAGTAGGTAATTTCATCCTTGATTTTCCTAAGAAACAATTGGTTGAAATTCTTCGAGTTCCAGATGAAAAATTTCGTAATAAAGTATATAAAACCTTAGAAGACGGAATATCTTCTTTTTTGGATGAATTAGGGGAAATTCCATCAAGGAAAGAAATTATTGAGACATACATCTCAAAGATAGAATCGAAACTTGGTATTAGTCTAGTATCTACAAAACTTTCTCCAGAAACCCTTAAAATAATGGACGACTTACATCAAGAATATTTAACAGATGAATGGCGATTTCAAGTGACTCAGCGCGGTGCTAATCTCCTAAATAAGATAAAAATTCATAGTTCTGCCCATGTTGTACAAGGAACTTATAAATCAACTGGTGGGTTAATTCAAGTGATTTGTGAATTTCGTGATACAATTTTAAATGATATCTTAATAAGTGGAGACTTTTGGATTTATCCTGATACCGTACTACCGCTTTTAGAACAATTTCTAAAAGGAATAGATTTACAACAAGGTACATTAACCGATAAAATTGAAAATTTTCTTCAAAACAACCATTGTGAAACTCCAGGAACAAATGCAAAAGATCTTTCGCAAGCAATAATTAATGCTTATCAACAACTCACACTAAAATAGACGAAAATGAATAGTTAATCATTTCTTTTATCCCCTTGTACAAGATACTCAATAATTAAATCAATCGCTCTTTTCATTAACTGCAGTTCCATATTGGCGGAATGTGGACTAGAAATCACTTGTTCTGGTGTTAAGGGGAGATGAATAAACCCTGCTTGAACTTTAGCTAAACGTGATGATTCTTCTAAATAATTCATCATGTAATAAAAGATTTGGTTACATCCAAAAGTCCCAGCTGAATTTGAAATATAACAAGGAATATTATGCTTTCTAAGATATTCCTGTATTTTTCTAATAGGTAAAGTAGAAAAATAGGCCACGGGACCTTCTTCTACAAGTTTTTCATCTTTTGGAGCTGAACCACAGTTATATCCAATTTTAGAAACGTCAGCAATATTTATTGCAACCCTTTCGATCGATATTGAGGGACGTGGTGCTTGGCCTAAAGCCAGAATGATATCTGGATCATTTTCCGCTATATGACTATGAATTAAACTTTGAATCTCTTTGTAACGTAATGGAATGACTCTCCCAATAATTTTAAATCCATTTATTCTTTTTTTATCGAGATTTTGAGCAATCTCTTGGGAAGGATTAGTTTTATATTCTCCAAATGGTTCAAATCCTGTTACTAATATTATTACCATAATGATTCCCTATAAATTCATTTTTAGGAAGAAAAGTGATACAGTCCTTGAAGACTCGTTTAGTGAATATCCCTTCAATTCTTATTCATTAAAGTATTGATCTATTCAAGTGAAAATTAATCTAATAGTAAGGATTATTTTCTAGACTATAATTTTGACAACTCTTAAAAATTATCAAATTATCTAAAACATGACTTATATTTTGTGGGATGATTGATGAGAAGGAGTATTATATCTATCCAATTATTTCTTTTTATCTTGCTAATAGGTACTTTAACCCTTAGATCGGTTAGAATTGGAGATTATCAATCATATTCTGCCTCACGGAATAGATTGAGTGAGAATGAGAGACTTCTTTTTGATATTATTGGAAACTGGGATATGTCACAGAGTCGAATTGCTAATAGCCAATATCCAACTTATTTTGATGAATATCGGATAAATTGGAATATTACGATGTTTAACCATCCAGTTTTTGAACTGATTGGAAATGGAGTCCTAGATTTCAATTTAACTGCAA
>NZ_CDLCQJ010000143.1:0-2233 GCF_975850365.1 Candidatus Hodarchaeum mangrovi
ATGGTACACGAATACTTTCTATCTTAAGGTAAATGGAAAGGATGTTTGGATCAATTTTCTGAGATGAAAATAATGAAAAAAAAATTAATTTATCTCTCTCTAGTTTTTTTGATAACTAGTTTTTTTGGGGTTTCAATAGTTTCTGCTAATACAGAAAATAATCAATTTTTAATAACAGTAAATGCTTCTTGCCAAGGTAATGGACCTGGTGACGGAATATGCGACTGTGACTGCCCATGTGACGAAACATGTGATTGTGAGTGTCATTTTGCTAGAAATTGTAATGGTAATGGACCAAATGCAGGAGAATGCAATTGTGACTGTCCATGCGATGGAATATGTGACTGTGAATGCCTCTGTAATGATGAAGAATCTGATCCTCAAGAATGTATTTGTGATTGCGAATTCCCTTGCGACGAAACATGTGAGTGTGAATGTCATCAGAATGGTTCTAGTAATGGGAATGGATGGAATGGACCTAAAAATCCATTTTGTTATAATAACGGTAAATACTTCTGCGATGAATTTTGTGACCGACAATCACCATTCTATATGCATTGGGCTTTACAATGGCGTTGGCGTTGGTTCTGGCCTATCTGATTATGAAAAATTGAGAATTTATAGATTAACCTAATCATAATTACCTTTTAAGATAGAAATACACTCTTTACTATCTCTAGAAGGTAATTGTTTTTTTTTCAGAGGCTTAATTATATTCAACATTAAAAGAAATGATAAAGCAATTTTTTATTTGAATGTCATGAGGGATTTTGGAGACATGTGATGAATTTTGACTATCCTTAAATATACTCTAAAACATTTGGAATTAAGATTTTATTTACTTCAAAACCTTGTTATTTGGGATCTTCTTTCAATTTGTTCAGTTCTTCATCTTTTATACAGCTCAAAATACACCTAGCTTGCATTTTCAATTAATAAATGATAGAATAGTAGCTTTATTTATATTGAGAGTAAAGATCATATTTTAAAATCTAGAAAATAATATTAGACCTTGGAGGTGAAGATCTTGCCAAAATTACTATGGGCACCCTCTGTGGAACAGATTAATGCAGCAAACATGACAAAATTCATTCAGTTTGTGAATAGTAAATATAATTTGGATTTTAACTCCTATCATCAACTCTATAATTGGTCTATTGAAAATACTCCAGATTTTTGGGCAGCTATGTGGGATTATGGGGAAATTATTGCTTCAAAGAAGTATACTACTATTGTTGATAATTTTAATGACTTTTTTAAAGTCAAATGGTTCCCAGGAGCAGAATTAAATTTTGCGGAGAATTTATTACGTTATCATGATGATAAAGATCATTTAGCATTTATATTTCATGGCGAAGATCAAAGAATAAAACGAATGACTTACAATGAGCTTTTTCTTCAAGTAGCACGATTTAGTAAATCGTTACTTGAGTTAGATGTTACTTCCGAAGATTGTGTGGCTGGATATATTCCGAATTTAATAGAAACAGTAATAGCTATGTTAGCTGCAACAAGTCTTGGAGCAACATGGGCATCTTGTGGGGCAGAACTAGGACCAAACGCTGTTATAGATCGCTTTGGTCAAATAAAACCCAAAGTCTTAATTACTGCCGACGGTTATTTCTATAAAGGAAAGACATTTTCAAGTCTTAATAATATAGAACAGGTTATCTCAAAACTACCTTCAGTAGAAAGAGTTATAATAATCCCCTACATTAATAAGACTGCTAGAATTGATATTATTCCTCGCTCAATATATTATCAAGAATTTCTCTCTACAGAAACACATCCTAAAATAAATTTTAAACAACTCCCTTTTTCCCATCCTGGATATATTATGTTTTCTTCAGGAACAACAGGAAAGCCTAAATGTATGGTTCAGAGCACAGGGGGAGTTCTACTCACTCAACTGAGAGATTTGATGTTACATACAGATGTAAAAAAGACTGATCGGATCACCTACATTACATCGCCTTCTTGGATGATGTGGAACTGGCTTAACTGTTCACTCGCTATTGGAGCAACTATCCTACTTTATGATGGTAATCCTCTCTACCCAGATTGGGGGGCTATGTGGAAGCTGATTCAAGACGAAAAACTATCCATTTTTGGAACCAGTGCCAGTTATCTTCATTATCTAAGTGGAATTGGTGCACAACCAGGTAAACTGTATGATTTATCCACTTTACGGGTGATCTCTCAAACAGCATCATCCATATCCTCAGAAGCAATG
>NZ_CDLCQJ010000144.1:0-58668 GCF_975850365.1 Candidatus Hodarchaeum mangrovi
ACAGCTTGATGATTATGGATTTTCCTCTGTTATTGAAGGATTGACTACTTTAGCCTCTCGTGGACAAATTGAATTCACTGGAAGCGCAAAATTCCATCCTCTTCTTCCATTAATACCAGAACCAGAAGTTTTTCGCCAAATTCAATTAAACCACGAAACAAATCGTAATTTCTTTGGAAAAGTATTTGATCCCAAAGGATTCTTCCCTCCAGAAATGGCAATTTCAGAAGAAATTTTTCCTGTATTGAAAAAGTTAAATTTTGATTGGGTAATTAGTTCTGGGATAGCAAACTCTCTAACTGAATTTCCTACTACATATATCTCAAAGCATAAATCCACTGGTCTTAATCTAATATTTCGAGACGATTATATCTCTATTGATTGCGCTTTTGACAAAATAAATAATGTTGAGACATTTGTAAACCGTTTGAAATATAAATCACAGGACCATAACTATTATGTCATATTAGCTATGGATGGAGAAACATTTGGTCATCATGTTAAACATGCGATAAGAAATTTCCTATCCCCCCTTTTTGATAACCTTCCTAAAAGAACTGACATCAAGATCTGTACAATAACTGAAATTATTGATACGTTTCCTAAAGGCCAAATGCAAACTCCTAAGGCTTCTAGTTGGTCTACTATGCCGTACGACCTAGAACAGAATATTGCCTTTCCCCTCTGGTTCAATCCCCAAAATAATTTACATCAAAAACAGCATCAATTCATAATGTTGGCCCTTACACTTGTTCATCTCGTTCAGAAATATACTCAAAGTATGAATAAGGAACAAATTCAGCTATTTGAAAATGCTAGGACCTTTTTAGATCGTGGGATACACTCTTGTCAACAATGGTGGGCATCTAAAAGACCTTGGTACTCCCCTGATATGATTATGCGTGGATTAAATGAGATTTTATTAGCAGGAGTGAATGTAAAACGATGTGTTCCTTTGGGACTTGTTGAGGATATTCCCAAAACGATTGATTTGATCCTTTCTGAAATGTTAGTTATTCAAAATCAAATTGTATTATCTTTATGAAATATTAAATAGTTTAATAAATTAGAGCGATTAAAAGATTAATTTCAATAAATTCTTGCTCAATAAATACTTCCTGTTATGTCTCTACATTTGGAAAAATTTATTTTAGAATGTTTTACTTTCTTTGGAAAGTTTTTCATTAATATAAGTAATAACTGAGTTTATAGTCACTTTCTCTTCGTTTCCATCAACCATTGACCTAATGGTTACCATTTTTTTTGCTAAATCTTTTTTACCTATTATAATTACAAAAGGAATTTTCTGTCGATCAGCATATTCCATATTTTTCGATATTTTCTTATTCATTAAATCAATTTCAGTCTTTATGCCATTCTTACGTAAATTTGTAGTTAACTTTATTGCTTCATTTAGTGTTTTAATCGGAATAACATAAACTTCAGTTAAAGATGGTTTCCGAGATGAAATTGTCTCTAACACATCAAAGATCGTCTCTAGACCGAATGAAATTCCCACAGCGGGAAAAACTTCTTCTGATGCAAGGAAATTGCCTATTATATCATCATAACGTCCTCCTCCGCAAAGTGATGAATTAAAACTCTCATCTTTCAAAAAAGCCTCAAAAACAGTTCCGGTATAAATTTCCAGACCTCGGGCTAAACTATAGTGAAGTTTAATATCTTCAGTCACTCCAAATAGTTCCAAAAAATGATATAAATCCCGTAATTCAGATAATCCAGATTTTCCTATCTCATTTGTAATGCGAGGCTCAAGATGTGCTAAAATTTCGAGATAAGGACCTTCATATTGAAAATAACTAAAAATTGTGTCTGTCAAGTCTGAGTTGATACCTTTTTCTTCTAATTCGTTTCTTACTCCTTCAAAACCGATTTTTTTTAGTTTATCGATTGAGAGGATAGTTGTATTTAGCAGTTCTTGAGAAATGCCTGCCTGAAGCAATATACCTGATAATAATTTTCGATTATTTACCTCAAGGTAAATATCTAAGCCTAAACTTGTAAAAATATGATGAGCTAGTGCTAAACACTCTGCATCAGCAAGCATGGAAGCAACTCCGATTATATCTGCATCACATTGAATAAATTCACGATATCGGCCTTTTTTAATTGGTCCATCACGAAAACAGACTCCGATTTCATACCGTTTGAATGGTTTACCTAGATTAGGATTCATCCCTATAAGACGTGCAAGAGGAACAGAAAGATCATAACGAAGGCCTAATTCTCTTTTTCCTTGATCTGTTAATTTATATGTTTCTTTTAGGATTTCAGCACCTCCAGCATATTTACTGGCTAGAACCTCCCAGAGTTCAAGTATTGGTGTAGTTGCGGGTTGAAATCCATAGATCTGAAAAATCGACTTGATATGATCCATAATCTGTTCTCTAAGAACCTGTTCTTCAGGAAGTCGATCATTTGTTCCTTTAAGGAGATCTAATACTGTAAATTGTATCACCTAACATTGTCTTATGGTTCAATAATACTGTTGAATAATTCTAAATAAGCTTTTGCAGCGTTTTTCCAAGAAAAGTTTTTTGACATTCCTCTTTTCATTATTTTAAGCCATGTATCTTTCGATTCAAAGAGATGTAATGCTTTTTCAATTGTCTCTAAAAAGTCTTTTTGAGTATATTGGTAGAATATAAACCCTGTTCCATTCTCTTTATCCAATATATAATCAGTAACACTATCCGCTAATCCTCCAGTATTAAAAACGATAGGTATAGTACCATATTTCAAGCTATATTTGTCATTTAATCCACATGGCTCATAACGAGAGGGCATAAGAAATATATCGGCACCTGCCTCCACCAAATGAGCTAATTCGTTATTAAATGCAATAGTAATCCCAACCTTATTCGAATATTCCTTTTGAAGATTTTTATATAATAATTCCTCTCTCGGATCTCCCATCCCAACCAAAATAAATTGTATATTCTTTGAAAGTAATTTTCTTATTGTAGATAATAGTAAATCAGTTCCTTTTTGCCATGTTAATCGTGTAACAACACCAAGCAATGGTATATTAAGATCCTCTGGTAAATTAAACATCTTTTGTAGAGTCAGTTTACATTCTGCTTTTCCAGATAAATTTTGACTAGAATATGTTTTGGGAATTAATTTATCTTTTTCTGGATTCCATAAAGAATAATTCACTCCATTTAAAATACCAACAAGGTCGTTCTTTCTCTCTTTTATTATTCCTTCCAATCCTGCTCCATAGGTTTTGGTTTGAATTTCGTTAGCATAAGTGGGACTGACAGTGGTCAATTTATCAGAAAATATCAATCCTGCTTTCATTAAATTAATTTTCCCCCAAAATTCTAAATATTTGGGAGTAAAGAATTTTTTTCCAATCCCAAGGAGAGGAAATTGTGAAGCAGGAAACTTACCTTGATAATTCAGATTATGAATAGTAAAAACGGATTTAACCATACTTTCACTAAAAAAATCATCTAACTTGATAAAAAGGCTAATTAATGCTGATTGCCAATCATGTAAATGAAATATTTGGTAGGGATTACCACCAGAATATTTATTTTTAATATACTCTAAGGAACCACGACAAAAAAAGATGAAACGTTGTAAATTATCTCTATAATCTTTACCATCTTTTGCATATAATTGCGATCGTGAGGAAAAAAGGCGGTAATTATTTATAAAATGAACTTGAAGATTGAAATTTGTAAATTTCTGGATAAAAACTTGACCATTAAATCTTTTTGACCCTATTTTTAAAGAAAAACTAGTCGTTTCATGTTCGAATTTTAGGTCTTGGTTTTTAATTGGGCCATAGTAAGGGATATACATATCAACATAAATATCTGGATAAACTTCTAATAACGCATATGGAAGAGTACCCATCACATCAGCTAATCCTCCAGTCTTTATATATGGTTCCATTTCGCTAGCGAATATCGCGATTCTCATATTATTTCCCTCAAGATAATTTACATAATTGTTTATTTATTCTAATACCAAATTTTTTATTTTTTCAGATTATAAATAATTGAATTCCCTATATACTTGTTTTTATGTTCTGAGGGAGATTAATTAGGATAAATTTGATTTTTAAAGTATAGCATAATAATTATAGGGAGAGTATTCAATAACCTTGTATAATCTTTCGTATCCAGAAAGGAACAAAATTCATACCATAGGGTAGCACTAGTACAATTATTGCTGCAATAATATTCATAATGAAGAATTTCACTTACAATGAAACATAAAAAAGGTTTTCTACTTCTTATGATGGAGTAGAAATTCATTACCTGAGCCGGAATCAGGATAATAAACTTAGATTAATATTGTGACTTAATCAGAGATTTTTTGAACATATGTCACTCTATATAAATGTTATGAACGCTTTTATTCCCCAAGGCTTTATTACCGATGCGAATGATCATCATGGACATAGAAAAAGTAAGGGGAACAAATTAGAAAAATGGGATAAACAAGTTCTCCACGATTTGACTGAATGGTACATTAAGCTTATTTTTGAACATGATCCAACAATTAAGAAATAAAGAAACCTTAAAGGTTTAAGAGATTTAAAGCCTAGATGAGGATTATTAATGAATATAGAGGATATGATTAAAGAGGTAAATAAGCTAGTTTCTAAAAAAAAGTGGGAAGAAGCCATTACTGCTTATCAGAACCTTGCAGATCATATGATAAGTGAAAAAAATTTTATAGAGGGTCTTAAATACCTAGAAGAGGCTATTGAAATAGCTACACATAAAGTAAAAAAAGATGAATTAGTTATCACATTATATCGCAAAATTATTTCTTTTGCTCGAAAAGGACGTAATAAGACAAGGAAGGAATTATTTCGATATACTGCCTCAGCTATCCCTTTAATTGAAAATTATATCAGAATTTTGGAAGATACTAATAGCTATACAACGAAAAATGGAGCTATGACAAGATATTTTCTTGGAGAATGCAAAGAAATTGTATCAGGAGAAGCCCAAAGAGATATCGAATTTCTTAAGGCAGGAAAATTATTTGTTGAAGTAGGTATTGGTTTAGCTCAATCTTCGGTATCTGAAACTGCTATAGAAGAAAGTTTTGAGAAAAGTAGGATTATTTTTAGTCAAATAAATAATATAGAGGAAATTTTTAAATCGTATTTAGCAGAGGCAGAAATTAATATTAAGAAAAATCGAATAGAAAGAGGTTTTATACTTTTTGATCAAGCAAGAAATATTTTCAAAGATGAAATTCATCAAAAACAAGTGATTAATTTAGAAAAGAAAGTTTATTCAGACAAGGCTTTAGAAATTTTATCAGATCATTTCTCAGATATTGAACAACGTAAAATTTCAGATCTAATGATCTCCAAGGCACGAGAAGCCTATATATACTCTTTACCAGAATTCTCCAAGATTTTATTCGATATTGGAAGAATATATGTTAAAAATTCACAGCTTGAAACAGCTTTTAATTATCTTGATGAAGCGATAACAAATTCCCAAACTGGTCCTGCTGAGATTGCTCAAAAATTGCCAGTAGAGGTCTTAGATTATCTTTTTTCTAACGGAAAACAAGCTGCAGAAGAGTCTCTATTATCTACAAAGCAAGACGACTTCAATCGATTAGAATCTCTTGTTTTTTTACTTTATTTTGACAAAATTAACGGATTAGCTAAAAGATTAAATAAAAGCCAGATAATCGAAGAGATTGCTTTTTATATATGTCAATTTGGTAAAGATCTCGTCGAAAAAAAGAAAATTAGTGATGATTTACCTTATATTGAGAAGGCAATGAGTTATTTAATTGAAAATAATCTGAAATCGGGAGTATTAAAAATCGGAGAAGATTTAGAGACGCGTATTGAAAAGCTAGCTTTATCAATGAAAATATTCCCTCTAGAGAATCTAAGAACATTTTTATTAAATTCATATAAAGAAATAGGTGAATACGAATCTGCAGCTTGGTTATTAATTAAAGGAGCAAAAAATTATGCACAATGGAGAGATTATGAAAAACAACTCTCCATTTTAGAAGAAGCATTTTTATTATTCCAACAACTTGATTTAGAGGTAATAAAGGGTTTCAATCAGAATATCCTTGAACAATTTAACATAATTGAGAAAACTGGGTCAGAACTTTTTGTAACTCAATTCATTGAACTATTAGGTAGGTATTATCTCCATATCCAAGATGAAGATAAATATGATGAATTATATGCAAGATTGGCTCTTAATAAAATAGAAGAGAACGATTTTAATAAAGCACTAGAATATCATAACATAGATTTTGACTTTTTAGTCAAAGCAAAAAAAATAAGTAGAGCAATGGCTAGATTGCAAACAGTTTCCTCTAAATTATTCGAAAAAAAGAATGTAAATTTAGCTCTTAAACTCCATTCGAAGGAAATTCAACTTCTAATAGATTCAAATGCACCACAAGAACAAATTCTACAAACTATTAAAAATTTGGAAGAACAAATAAATCAAGCTTTGGAAGTTAAAATCGAAATTGCTCTTATTAATGAACTCTTCCAAAATATTACTCAGCTGTATAATCACCTAAATATTATCGAGGGACTAGGAGACGCAGAATTTGAACATGCTATACGTTTGATTGAGCATAGCTTTTATGATGAAGGATTTATGTTCTTAAAACAAGCATGTAAACGATTTATTAATTATAATTTAATTGAAAAAGTGGGGATATTATTAGATTATGCAACAGAAAGAAAAGATCATTTTGAAGCAACTGATATTCGACTTTCAGGAAGATTTCTTGATTTCTTAATTGACACTCTACAAAAAATGAATATAATTAAAGAAGCTTCAAATCTTATGTTAACACGTGCAATACAAGCCCTTCAATATGATGAGATAATGGCTTTTCAAGAGTTCGAAAAGATACATAGAAGTATTACCCAATTTGGTTCCATAGAAGATGAAATGTCCTTATATCTAGAATTTGGTTCCGCTTTACTTAAAAATAATTTCATTGAGAAGGGTTTACACTTTTTGACTGAAGCAAAAGAGAAGTCTTCTTCCCAAACAAATACCTTAAGCCTAGCAGATATCTGTTTAGAAGTTGCAGATTCAAAATTTAACTCAGCTGATTATGATACATATTTCACTCTTATGGATTATGCCTTAGAAATCTATAATAATTTAGAAATGATTCAGGAAGCTTCAACGATAGCGATGTCAGAAGCAAGGAAATTCTTTTTAATTGATAATATTCCTTATACAATGATTTTTCTTGAGAAAGCGTTGATTCCCCTTACATTAATGTATGATGAAGCACTAGCTTCTTCAGCAAGTCCTTTAATCTTATTATCAGAAGAATTTATTAAAGAGCTATTTGATAAGAAGAAATTTGATGAAGCTATTGGATTTATTGATTTTCAAGAACGAATATATCAACAATTAAACCAAACTGATAAAATAATTGAAGTAGAAAGAAAAAAAATTACTGCACTTATAGGACGAGGAAATTTTGATGGTGCACTATCACAAGTATATGATATTGCTACTTTAGGAATTGAAGAGTCAAAATTTAATGAAACAATATATCTAGTAAGAGATCTCTTACCTCTTTTTATCCAAAATGCACCTTCCAAGGCTAAAGATCTACTAAAGCTATTTCTAGAACTCATAATTAGGATAGAATATCCTCAAAAAGAAATTAATGCTGTAATCGATTCATTCATTAATCTAATCATAAAATCATTTATAGGAAAGGAAAAAGAGAAGTTCAACGAGCAAATTGAGTTATTTTTTAACGCATTTTTCGATTTGGAAGCAAATGAGGAAGTTTTTGGGTATTTCACAATTAGATTAGGGCAGGAATTCTTCAAATTGAGAGAATATTCACTGTTAATTAATACACTGGTGAATTATATCACTAGTCTAGAGATTTTACGACCAGAAACTAAGATGAGAGTAATAGACGAAGTTATTTCTCTAATTCAACATCATAATCTCGATATTGAAATCGTAAAAAAAGGTATCAATTTAATAAATACCTTAGGTAGCGGTATAGGGGATCAATATGGTGAATTGTTAGCAGGAATTTTCTATAAAATTGGAGTCAATTACAAGAAAAAAGCTGAAATTAATGAACTAGCAGTGAAGTATGCTTTTATTTATTCCGAAAAAACTGGAAATATTTCTGCCTCCCTTACATTGCTTTATGGATTAATCGAGGAGGATTTTGAGGATTCAAACTTTCTAAATGCTTTAAAACGAATAGATGAGGTAATTGATAAACTTAGATTATTAAATGATCCTTCAACAATAGCTAGAAGATTTTTAGATTTAATAGAAAGGACATGTTCAAAATTAGTTGAAGAACGAAAGAAAAATTGGTTGGATTTGCTAACTTCAAAACGTCAAGTGATTGCTGAAACTTTTTTGACTGAAAAAAGTGATTATACCAAAGTTGACGCAGATTATTCTGAATCATTAATTGATGATATGTTGGATTTTACACAAAAACATACCGGGGAACGAGGATCAAAATAGATCACCTGTTAAACTCTAAATGCAAGGATTAAAATAATTTGAAGCTTAAAAAAAATTAATACCAAACTGAGATCTAAAAAATAAATGGTTCATGAAAATGGCATCGACAGATTATACTGCTTGGATGGGGCAAGAAATGAAAAAATTGATTGATTTAATTGTCAATCGACGATCACATGAAGAATTAGCTCCTCAAATAGCAGAAATCAGACGGGGAGTGGATTATGGAACAAATTACCCCGGAAGCATTGATGAGTTATTACTAAAAACTGCAAGACAATTTGTAGATTCTTTAGAAATTTATCTTCGTGAGATCCGTCGAAAGCAATATTCAGGTGGTATACCACCAGGAGGACAAGCTACTATTTTATCAGGAACATATGATTCTGAAGAAAGTCCTTCATCAGATCAAATCAGTGTTGATGAATTAAAGAATGCATTACAGACAAGAAAAAAGAAAACTGTCGAAAGTAAAATGAAAGGATCTTTAGATTTGCTAAAAAACTATGATGAATAAATTGAAATAATCTATCTGTTATTTTTTATCAACAATTCATCCATTAAATGATCGACTTCTTTTTTCAAATGCTTAATAGTGCCATTATTGACAATAATATTGTCAACAGGAATATCTTTCACCTGGATTTCGGTTAAATGATTTTGCCACCGAAACCATTCATTCTCAGGAATCATCATGCCTGTCCGTTTTTCTATTCGAGCTTTTCTTTCTTTATCTGTAGACTCAATTCGTATTATAACAAATCCTTGGGGTTTTAAAAATTTAACCTCATTGATTCTTCGAATATCATCAACGACAATATTCCCTTTTTCATTTATGATCATTTTAATAAGATATTTAACCCAAACATCATCATCAAAATCCCGCATAAATTTGCCAATACCCTGTAAAAAATCACGAGAGGGTTCAAGCCCTAAATCAATTGCAATTTCCCTCATTTTACTAGATAACCGAAATCGCTTAAAGTTATATTTTTCTTCTAAATATTCAGCAACAAGAGATTTTCCACTTCCCATCTGACCACAAATTCCTAAAAGAATTCTCATTTTAACCTTTAGTCCTTTATTTATATCTAAAAGTTTTTTAATAGGCAAATATAATTAGATTCTTATTTTTTTCATCCATTCAGATAATCTAAATATGAAATGATTAATAAATCTTTACAAATCCTGTCTTCTAGTTCTAAAAAAAGTCCTACAAAGATATATATAATTTTTAATATAATCAGAAACCAATAAATTCTTAAATATCCAGACGAATCTAAATAAGGCAATTAAAACCTTAAAAAATTCCCAAATCTAGAAATTGTAAATAGACTATTCAAAGAATTGTTGACCTAATTTCTAATCATTCTTGGGAAGGAGAAAAGAAGGAAAAAATGACTCTACTTAAATTGAAATAATAAAATTTTCTCTAGAATATTGATATCTATATAATAGCTCCTCAATTAAATTATAAGTTATTCGAAGCATAACTTTAACTTTAAAAAGAAAATTTAAAAATGCTTTTGATGGACCTTTAGGTGATAAAAATACTTGCACTTCCAAGAGAACCGACTTTCAGAGTTTTCCAACTCATTCTGAAAGAAAAATCGATACTGATGAACATAGGGTAATACAACACTATTTTCTCATAGAAATAATTTGTGCAAGGAAATTTTTACAAAGTATTAAAGATCAATAACTAATCAAGGACAGGAATGAAATCATGGTTGAGAATTATCCCAAAAATCATCTAAAAGAACAAATAGAATCTGAAGAAATGATCTTTAAAACTAAAGTTCTTGATGTACGAAGTCAAGTATACAAGAAAATTGAAAAGGCACAAAAAAACGCTGATAAAGATTATCAAATGAAATTAAAAGAGATTGAAGCAAAAAAGGAGAATTATCGAACCCAGCTCGAAAATGATTTCAAAAAACTTGTTAACTCCATCGAAAAGGAAGAAGAAATAATTTTTCAAGAGATTAATGAAAAATACAAACAAAGAGAAGAAGAAGTTATTGAAAAAATTCTAAAATCTATTTTACCCTAAATTCAAGTGAGGATGGTAGTATACTTGATTGAAACAATGTTTATAACTAAAATAATTGGGATTAAAGAAGATATTTTTGAACTAATTAACATACTTAAAACATTAAAGGTTTTTCACGTAATTGAATCAACCCCCCTTGGGAGAGAAGAAACATATGAAGATCAAAATCTTCGTACATTAAAAATGACTCTTGAAAATTTAGAAACACGAGTTTCAGCAATTCTTTCTTTTATAAACATGGATTCATTTTCAGAAGCACAAGAAATAAGAGTGAAAAGAACAACAGAGGAGATAATAAGAGATTTACAGACTCTTCTCTCTTCTATTGAACCTGAAATTAAGGATATTGAAACGGAAAAAGCTGATTTGAATTTAAAAATTGAGCATCTTAATAGATACAAACCAATCCTCACACACTCTCAACAGTTAATTCAAGAAATCGATAAAAATCCCAATCTAGATTCAAATATAATAATGTTTAATAGAAAATCTGATCTTCGATTAGACGAATTTGAGAAAGAAATTGCTAAAAAAGCAAAAGGTTTGTATGAAGTAATATCAAGACGGGTGGATGAAAATTATTTTGCAGTTCTATTACTTTACAATAAAGATTTTAGAAATGAAATTCAGAAATATCTATCCAGCGAGAAATTAAGCACTTTTACTCTCTCACCAGAGCTGGGAAAGATAAAACTAAAAGATTTTAGTTCTCATATTGAATCATTGATATCCAAATATGAAACAATCTTGGAGTCATTAGAGAAAAAAAAGGAAATAATAATTCAGACTCCAGAATTTAATGAATTTATCAGTATTCATAAGGAAGCAGTTGAAAGAATCTCAGCTTTTCAATTGGTTGAAAAGATGGGAAGAACTGAAAATACATTTGAAATAGAAGGATATGTACCTAAATCGAAATATAAAGTTCTCGAATCAGAGTTAAAGAAAAATTTCGATAAAAGAATTCTAATTAAAAGAAGAAAAGCAGAAAAAAATGCTCCAGTTTTAAGGAAGAATCCTCGAATTGTAAAACCATTTGAAACTATAACAAACTTAATTCAATTACCAAAATATGGATCGATTGATCCAACACCTTTTGTATTCATATTCTTTACATTCTTTTGGGGATTTATGGTAGGAGACATTGGTTATGCCGCAATAATATTTGTTATTGCAACTATTCTTCGTAGAAGGTTTAAAAAAAATCAACAGCAAGGTTTACAGAATATTAGTGAAATATTTATGATAAGTTGCATGTCTGCAATGTTTTTTGGATTAGTATACTTTGAGATATTTGGAGATTTGGGAGAAATACTGGCTCATGACCTACACCTCAACATTCACCCATTATTAAACAGATATCAAGATACTCAAGATTTGCTAATCCTTTCAATATTTATTGGTTTAATTATTATAATAGGTGGACTATTCCTTGGAGCCTACAATAATTTTAAGCTGAAACATATGTCACATGTGTATAGTAACCTTCTATTGATTCTCATATGGGGATCTATACCATTACTTTTGTTAATTTTAATTATATCAAATGATTTATTTGCTATAGCTGTCATTATCGATTTACTCATCATAATCGTCTCAATTATTATATTGATCAAACTAGATGGTATTGCTGGACTTATTCATGTAATTGAAAAATTTTCGAACATCCTTTCATTTGCTCGTTTAATGGCGATTGGACTAGTTGGGGCTTGGATGGGGAAAGTAGCTAATGAACTCACTACTCAGTTATTTCCCCTTGGATTATTTTTAGGGTTGGGACTTCATATGATCAATCTCGTAATTTTAATTCTTTCGCCCTCCATACATTCAATGAGGTTAAATGTTTTCGAATTTTTCACTCAGTTTGTTTTGGAAGGTGGAGATACTTACAGACCTTATGGAACAAATCAATAATTGAAACACCAAAATAACAGAAAGAAAACTCAAACAAAGGAGAAAAAAAAATGATCTTAGAAATACTACAAGCTACAGTTACAGATAACGTTATAGTGGCGAGAGCTATTGGTGCAGCCATAGCTTTAGGCTTAGGTGCAATTGGTACTGGACTAGCGCAGGCCTTTATTGGCAGTGGTGCTACAGGAATGTTAGCTGAAAGGCCCGATCAGATGGGCTCCGCAATCATATTAATAGCGATCCCTGAAACTATACTTGTTCTTAGCTTTGTTATCTCTATCATGATTCTACTTGGAATCGGTGCCTGAATTTATGAACCAAGAAATAGATGAATTTTTGGAAGCTTTGAAAGAGAAATCAAATTCTAAAATGCTTGAAATTGAAAGTACGGTTGATCCAAGTATTTTAGAAATTCAAAACCAAACCTTACTAAAAATTAACCAAATAGAAGCAGAATTTGATTCTTTTAAAAACTCTCCAGTCTTGATGGATTCATTCCAAAGGACAATCTCTGAAAAACAAGAAGATTGGTTAAGACGTTCCAATAATGAGAAAGGACGCTTAATGGATCAGATAATCCTGAAATTAAAAGATAAATTCAAAACACTTGCAATAGGAACAGAATCTTATAATTTATTGAATAAAATGTTTCAAGAAATAAAACAGGACTCTGGAAACACATATGAGGTACATATAACACAGAATTGTGATCCTGATAAATTCAAAACCATTTCAGGGACAAACCAACATGTTATTGCAGATCTAGACCGCGTGGGTGTTCTTGTTAAACGGCTAGATTCACCAATAACTATTGAAAATACCTTAGAATCTCGATTCATTAAGAAAAAAGAAGATTTAATTATCAAAGCTTCTCAAGATTTATGGAATGATTTAGATGAGTCTCCATGGCAATTTCAGAAAGTTATGGGACAATTACGGACTAAAAAATAATTCAAAAAATGAGATAACTAGGAGGCGCTCTATTGTCTGCTACAACAACCCAAGGATATATTGCTGCGCGATTCTACGGAATGAGAAGTCGATTACTTACAAAGGATGATTATTTAAGATTATTGACTTCCTACGATTTATCTTCTTTTATAGCAGATCTCAGAAATTTTCCCATTTATAAAACAATTTTGGAAAATCGGTTACTCCTTGAAGACCCTCTTACAGCTGTTGATAGTACCATTAATATCGTGCTTTCAGAACGCATGAAAAAGGTAATACATTTATCTGGAGGGGTTTATCAGAAAGCGTTTAAATTATTAAGTTTCAAATGGGAATTGGCAAATATTCAACTGGCTATCCGAAGTATCCTTAGAACTGCGGATTTTCAGCCATACTTTATTCCCATTGGTGATCTAAATCAAAGTGAACTTTTACATCTTGCTAAGTGCTCCGACTTAAATGAAGCTTTAAATTATTTAGAATCAATATTGAATCCATTAGCTCAGGTTGTCAGACAGCTAATTGAAGCAAATGTTTTACCTACTGATCTTGATACTGTAGATGGTATTTTTAATCAATTTTATTATAATCAAATAAAAAAGGGAATTAAAAATATTAAAAATCGGAAAATAGCGAATATAATGAAAAAAACATTGAATGAAGAGAGAGAATTTGAAAATACTAAAACAATAATAAATTTTATTGGAAGAATATCTAGAGGCACAGCTCTTGATAAATTAGATTTTTCTTTACTTATTTTCCCTGGAAAAGCACGAATTCTTCCTGAAGAAATTGAATTAGCAGTCAGAAAAAGAGACATAAAAACATTACAAACCATTCTGCTAAGAACTTCATATAGAGATGTTATTCAAAAGATGATTCAGGAAGCAGGAATGGTAGGAACTCTTCAAATATTTGTGGAGGAAATTGAGAAAATATTTTTGGCCTCACAAACTCGAAAAAGGTTTAAAAGACATGCTTTCAATTTAGGATTAGGCTATATATGGCAAATGACAGTAGAAGCTCGTAACTTGAGAATCCTCACTCATGGTCTCGAGAATTTTACTCAAAATGAAATCGAGAAGAGGTTGTTCCTTGAATAATTCAATTCTGATAATAACACATCCAATTTTAGGTATAGGATATCGTCTTGCAGGTGCAAACGTTTTTGAGGCTGAAAATGGAATAGATGCTTTTAACATTCTTCAAACAGCTTTAAAGGACGAGAATATTGGGATTGTTGGAATAGATGAAGATTTATATAAATCTTTAAATCCAAGATTCCTAGAAGCAATAAAAAAACGTCAGAAACCACTTATACTATCTATGCAGTCAGTTAAAGAAGGTGGTACTAGTGCTGAGGAACACATTAGAGAAATAACTTTACGTACGGCAGGAATTATAGTTAAAGTCGAAAAAGAATAAGGTAAATTGATTGAAACAAAAAAGATAATTTATGGATGGTCTAAAAAATGCCGGGAATAATTAAAAGGATAGCAGGGCCAGTTGTATTTGTTTACGGATTAGAAAATCCGAAAAAAAATTATTTAGTTGAGATTGGTGAGGAAAAATTACTTGGTGAGATTATTCAATTACGTGGAGAAACATCTGTTATTCAAGTTTACGAAGAAACATCAGGATTAGGAATAAAAGAGCCAGTTTATAACCTTAACCGACCTTTAACAGTTAGATTAGGACCAGGAATTATGTCTACTGTTTATGATGGAATTCAACGGCCATTAAATCTGCTAGAAGGATCGTTTATTGGGAGGGGGGAAAAAACTAGCCCATTAGATGTTAATAGAAAGTGGCATTTTATACCTGAACTGAATGTTAAGACTGGTTCAATACTCAAAGGAGGGGAAATACTTGGTAGAATTCAGGAAACAGAATCAGTTGAAAATCGAGTTATGGTACCGCCTAATGTTCATGGAGTATTAAAAGAAATAGCCCCTGAAGGTAAATATGTAGTTACAGACACACTGGTGCATATTGAAACTCAATCTAAAGATCAAGAATTAAAATTCTATCATGATTGGCCAGTAAGACAACCCAGACCATTTAAATCAAGAATTTTAAGTTATAAACCTTTTTTAACAGGGCAACGTATACTTGATTTCCTTTATCCGATGGTTGAAGGTGGTTCTGCTATGATACCAGGCGGATTTGGAACTGGAAAGACTGTTCTCAATAGAACTCTAGCAAAGTTTGCCTCAACTGAAATTATGCAAATGACTTTATGTGGAGAACGGGGAAATGAAGCCGCAGATGCTTTACAAAGCTTTTTAAAATTAACTGATCCGAAAACAGGAAGATTAATGATTGATCGAACCTCAATAATTGCTAATACTTCCAATATGCCTGTTGCAGCAAGAGAAGCAAGCATCTATATGGGAATAACTATTGCTGAATATTATCGTGATCAAGGTTATAGTGTTTCAGTTTTAGCTGATTCAACTTCACGATGGGCAGAAGCGCTTCGTGAAATTTCTGGTAGATTAGGTGAAATTCCAGGTGAGGAAGGATTTCCAAGTTATCTCCCTAAATTAATTGGTCAATTTTATGAAAGATCAGGAAGATGTGTAACTCTTAGTGGACTAGAAGGAAGTATTACTACAATTGGAGCTGTTTCACCCCAAGGAGGAGATTTTTCTGAACCTGTAACACAATATACAATGCGTTTTACAACTAGCTTATGGGCACTTGACACTGATCTTGCAAGGAGCAGACATTTCCCCGCTATATCATGGAGGATATCTTATAGCCAAAATGTCAAACAGATTGCTGAGTATCTAAAAAAAGAAGTTGCCCCAGATTGGAATGAATATAGGACTGAAATTGCTACAATATTGCAGGAGGAAGAAGAATTGGAGCGTATTGTAAGATTAGTGGGCAAAGATACCCTTTCGGAAAAACAAAAAGGATTATTATTGACCGCTGAATTAATAAGAGAAGGATTTCTCCAGCAAAATGCTTTATCAGAGGAAGATGCGTTTAGCTCCGCTGAAAAATCATATTTAATGGCTAAAGCAATTCTTGAAGCTCATCATCTCATTGAAGAACGTGTAGAATCTGAAACTTTATTAGTAGATCCACTTTATGAAGAAAAGCTAATCGAGGATATTAAACGTTTGAAAGAGCTAAATATCGATGGAATCAGAGAATTTACGAAAGAAATTCCTTCAAGAGTTGAGGAAATAGGTTACTAACGGAGGAATAATTTTGAAAGTAAGAACATTACCCACTTTTCGCTATAAAACAATTGAATCCATCCAAGGTACTCTTATTTTTTTAAAATCAATAAAAAATGTTTCTTATGAAGAAATTGTTAGAATTTATATGCCTGATGGAGAAATACGAACAGGACAAGTTCTTCAAGCGGATGAAAATGCTACAATTGTTCAAGTTTTTGAAGGAACTTATTCTATGGAAAGAACTCAGACAGAAGTGGAATTCACAAAAGATGTTTTTAGAGTTGGTTTGTCTGAACAGATGATTGGTCGGACAATGAATGGACTTGGGCAACCCATAGATGATCTTGGGCCTCTGTTTGTTGAAAAGAGATTTCCAATTACTGGGGCTCCGATGAATCCAGTTAGAAGGAGTAGTCCAGAGGATTTTATTGAGACAGGTATTTCTGCAATAGATGGACTAAATGCATTAGTTCAAGGCCAAAAACTTCCAATCTTTACTCTTAGTGGAATGCCTACATCAGAGGTTGCAGCAAATATTGCAGTTAATTCACGAGTGCTTGCAGAGGAGCAAGAACTTGATGTAATTTTTGTAGCTATGGGAATTACAGAACGTGAAGGAAGATTTTTTCGATTAAAATTCCAAGAAGCTTCAGGAGCACATATAGCTTTCTTTTCCAATTATACTATGGATAGTATTGTTGAAAGAATACTTACACCAAGAGTTGCATTAACATTTGCAGAATATTTAGCATATGAAAAAGATAGAAATGTTTTAATTCTTCTACATGACATGCTTAATTATAGTGAAGCACTCCGAGAAATTTCTTCAGCTAGAGAAGAGTTTCCAGGACGAAGAGGTTATCCTGGCTATCTCTACACAGATCTAGCAACAATTTATGAGCGAGCAGGAAAAGTGGAAGGAAAACCAGGGAGTGTTACGATGATACCCGTAGTTACACTACCAAATGATGATATAACTCATCCTGTACCTGATTTGACAGGATATATTACTGAAGGGCAACTACTCATGAGTCGTCCTCACTTTAATCGAGGAATAAATCCTCCAATGAATCCCATTCCTTCACTATCAAGACTGATGAATGAAGGTATAGGGGTAGGAAAAACACGAGAAGATCATGCTAATCTTGCAAATCAACTGTTTGCTAGTTACGCAAGAGGCATGAAATTAAGACAATTAGCCTCCATCGCAGGAGAGGATTCTTTAAGCGATCGGGATCGTTTATATCTACGATTTGCTGACACATTTGAGCAAAAATTTATAAACCAAGGTGATAAAAGGAGAACGATAGAGGAAACCCTTTCTATAGGATGGGAAGTACTAAAAATTATCCCCAAAACTGATTTAAATCGAATTTCTAAAGAATTTATTGATAAATATTACCCTGGAGAGCCCTATTAAAGTGTCATCTCAACAATTGAAGAAAACAAGAATAGAGCTCCAAGACAGAAAAGCTCAATTAAGCATTGCTGATACAGGGAAAGAACTTCTAGAAGATAGAATTGGTGCACTTCTTGAAGCTTATTCCAAACAGGTCGTACAGCTTTATCACACACGGCAAAAGCTTTCTCTTTTGGGTATGGAAGCAAGAAGATCTCTAGCACTCACAAAAGCGATGGATCGAAAGAATCTTGCTTTAGCTGCAATGGCTGCTACAAACACTCTAAGAATAAACGTTCAATCAGAAAATGTAATGGGAATAATTGTCCCTTCACTTGAACTTTTGGAAGATAATCAAGAAAAATCTGTTTTCGTTACTTCAGAGCTAGTTGATAAAACAATTGACCTATTTCGACAACAATTAGAAGTTTTGATTGATCTTGCCTCCCAAGAAATGGCAGTAACAGAATTAGGTAGAGAAATTCGTAAAACAAGACATCGATTCAATGCTTTAGAAAAAATATTGATTCCTGAACTAAATGAGGAAATAGAACAAATTTTATTATCCCTAGAAGAGAAGGAAAGAGATGAGCTATCAAAGCTAAGAATCTTTATGTCAAGTAGACAGAAATAAAAAATTAAAAAAAAGAAGAATTGGTATTCATACCTACAACGATTTTTACAATTTTAATTTTTTAATTTTTACTCTGAGATTATAAATGAGTTATTTTGGGTTATTAAGGCTCATTTATGGTTTCTTTTTGAACATCGTTTACTGATTTTTGGAAATCGACCAAATTACTATCTGGAAGCTCTGTATTTTCATCATCTATTTTTTCTATTAACTTTGAATGATCATTTTCTGGAATATATTCCGTTATCATTGGTTTCTTTTTTCTTGATTTAAGAAACTTATTAATTACATACGCTAGACCGTAAAAAAATCCCAAATAGAATGTTAGTGCTTCAATATATTCAAAAATACCCACAGCGTGTGTTAATGCTCTCTCCAAAAATAAAACACTTTTTAGAGGGGCATCTGGAATAGCTAAATCATAAATATCACCTAATATATTTGTTATGATCAACACAAATGAGGTAGAGATTAATAAAAAGAAAAGAGATAATCTTTCTTTAACACGTGGTGTAACAAGAGTAACACTCAGGAATTTATATGCCCCAGAAAATACAAAGTATATCGGGAGGAGGAGGAATGGTATGATCTTTAAAATAGGAATAAGGTCCTCAAACCATTGAGAGAAGGGAATTATTAAGGAATAGTAAATAACATAGAAAAAAGTAGGTACGTTTATTTCAGGTAGTGAAAAATTAAATTCAACTAATAGCATTTCCCATATCTCTAAAAAACTATCCCAGATCAAACTAATCCAGATTCCTAGTAAAATTAGATATTTTGATAGTACAGCTATTTTGGGAGGTGATCGTGATACTATCTGCCCAGTTCGAGCAACTTCTACTCCTCTATAAATAGCGGAAAATATTGCTACTATAACAAATCCTTCAGCGAAACCAACGATGGCTGTGGCTATAATTGTAACAAAAATAAAGTCTAATTCAACAATTGAAAGAATATCTTGAGCCCTAAATTGTAGAAATGAAATAAAATTATTAATTATTTCAGTTAGGTTGATTTGTATTGTTCCACCTTGGAATCCAGAAAAAATATCCCAAAAGGTCCAAGCTAATACTGGTAAGACATAAAGTATTAGGATTAAAGGAATAATTAATAATAAATTAACAGAGGTGATAAAAGCAGAAAATTTGAAACCCCTCCATATTATTATAAAAATTGTTTTCAGAATTTGAAATATCCACCATAACAACCCAATTACAAGTAATAAAGTAATTAGTGAGTTGATTAAACCTGTTGTAGAGGGGAGAATCCCTAATTCAAATATCGTAATAAAGGGGATAGATAACCAAAGAAGAAGTTTGTATAATCTCCTATTTTCTTCTGATTCAGAGACAGGGACAGTTTCATCTTTGCGATATCGTTTAATTAATCTTTTTCGACCAAAACTCGTTAATATTGAAAGAAATATGAGAACAGAGAATCCAACAATTATAAGGAAAAAGAAATTAAAGTAAAGATTACGTGCAGTTTGATAAAACTCTCTACGATCCCCTAATTTGTCTGTTAATCCAGTTATTTGTATATCAAAACTTATTATAATCCATTCCATTAATAAAACTGGTAATAATTCAAGATAGGCGTTTCCTAAAAAAACATCAAGAAGTAAATACATTGCAGAGCAAAACGAAAGAGCAAGGGTTGAAAATAGAAAGAACCTTAAATCAAAACGAGTTTTATCAGTTTTTTCGTCCCTAAGTCCAAATTCTTTCCCCATATCAAACAAAACAATTTTACTAAAACCTATCAATACAAGGATGAAACATATACTGGACAAAAATACAGCAAATAAATAATTGGGATCTTGACGACTGATATCCTGTAACTCTCCCATTTGCTGACTAACAAACATAACACCGATTATTAAACAAGCAATAATGATAAAACCTAATAATTTAATGCTTTGTTTCCGGAAATACTCTTTCCACGGGATTCGGATTGCGATCTTAGAAGAACTCGTTGAATTTTCCATTAAGAACTCTCCAATTTATTTAAGTATAATACATGCTCGTTATTTGATATTGTTTAAAAAACACGATATTCTCCTCAAATATAAATGTTCAACAAACTCCATGGTATATGTGATAGCTATGAATGTTCAGACATCACAAAAAGCGAAATATCATCTCAAAATAATAGTATGTGGAGCAGGTGCAGTAGGAAAAACATCGATCGTTCGAAGATATATCGAAGACCGGTTTGAGCATAATTACCTTTTAACAATTGGACTCGATCCTTCCAATCGCCATATAGAAGTCAATGGAAATTTAGTTAATCTCATTATTTATGATGTAGCTGGTCAAAAACGTTTTCAGGCATTACGTGAAATATTCTTCCGAAAAGCTAATGGAGCATTGCTTGTTTTTGATTTAACACGGCCAGAAACTTTAGATGAACTATATGAGTGGCAAGAACAGATTGAAAAAAATTTAGGAAAAGATCAAGTTCCTTCTATTTTAATTGGGAATAAATCAGACCTTGAGGATCAAATACGCATAGCTTATGATGATTTGGAGGATGAGATAATTCCTGAATTTAAACCAATTAAATATTTAGAGACCTCAGCCTTAGCTGACATTAATATTAGAGAAGCTTTTGAATTACTTACTCGTGAGATATTGCAAAGGGAAGGTATTATTTAAGCAATCATAATTTTAGCTATTTATTTAAGGAATAATTCAATACAGTGCAGAATCTAATACCCCTTAGGTGCAGGTTTGGTTTTAATTGGAGTATCCTGAGCCTAAATGTTTAATTAGGAGCTTTTAGTTATATAAATCAACCCTATAGCAGATATTATCCCTCCAATCATCGTGAGAATTGAAAACTCCCCTATAAATATAAATCCAAAAAAAAGTGAGAATAGAGGAATTAAGAACTGAATATTTGCTGCATTAGATGCCCCGTATTGTTGGACTAGTTCAAAATAAAGAGTAAATGCTAGAGCCGCAGCTCCTACTCCTATTATTACTAGTCCAAATAAACTTGAAACAGTAAATACATTAATCGGAGGTATCAAATTACCTTCCAAAAAGATACTTAAGCTAAATAATATAATTGTAGCAATTAATAAATTAATAGAGGTTATTTCTTCCGATTCTTTTTCTTTAAATAACCACTTTAGTGATAATGAATACCCAGCCCAGCCTATTCCAGATAATACTCCTAAAATATTTCCTACTATGAAGAATTGTGGATTAAATTCCTTATAATTTTCCATAGACGCAAAAAAGACTAAAAAAATCCCCAAGGTTGAAATTAAAATGCCTATATTTTTTCTATTTGAATAATACTCATCGCTAAATAAAAGGGGAGAAAGTAAATATATAAAAACTGGATTAAAGTTCAATAAAATCGAACTACTACTTCCTAGTATAAAAAAAACTGAAAAATTCTGGCCTATAAT
Source organism: Candidatus Hodarchaeum mangrovi (assembly GCF_975850365.1). Taxonomy (NCBI): domain Archaea; kingdom Promethearchaeati; phylum Candidatus Hodarchaeota; class Candidatus Hodarchaeia; order Candidatus Hodarchaeales; family Candidatus Hodarchaeaceae; genus Candidatus Hodarchaeum; species Candidatus Hodarchaeum mangrovi. The sequence goes on from NZ_CDLCQJ010000144.1 coordinate 22,086, forward strand.
CATTACAATAAGCCAAGATGCACAAATGATATGTTTCCAACTTTTTTCTCTAATAGATTTCCAAAAAAAAATAAATTTTCCTTTTAATAGTATAAATAAGAATAGAGTAGCAAAACCCAAACCATAACGTAAAAACCCATAATATATTCCTGGAAATACACCACTTCCAACCCATAATTTAGAAATTAAAGGTGGAGTGGACCAAAATATTACAATGATAAGGGATTTGGTTAAAAAATTATAATTTAACCAGAAATGAGATGATTGAGGCATTTTGCCAATCCTAAAAAGTTTTTCTTAATTAGAGGGGAAAATATGCATACGTAATAATATCCTCTTTAAAGAGTTCCTTTCTCAATAAACCTTCTGGGATAAAACCTAATTGAGTGATAAGACATCTCAATGGAAAATTATTGGGACGTACTAAAATCTTGATCTTTGTCCAATTTTTTTCTCTAGCAAGATCAATTACTGCTCTTAATAGAGTTGATCCTATTTTTTTTCTTCGATATAATGGTTCTACACCAATCATCATGATTGATGAAGGAAATCCTCTTATCTCTCCTTCTAATAAAACAAAGCCTACTATATTATTCTCTTCTTCATGAATTAGTAAAAATATGTTTTCTTGCTTTAATAATTCTTGAAAATATGAATTAGATGGAACTTCCATTCCTTTTTCTATTTCTTCAGAAAGACAAATTTGAATTAAATCAATTATGCGTGAGAAATCTTCTTGAAAAGTTCTTGTCATTCTTGTTCGCACTATAAAAAAGTTTGTAGTTTTTAATTTTTATCTTTAAAGAAAAAAATAACAAATCAATTTGAAACCCCTAAAAAGCATTTATAACTAAATCATGTAGGTTGAGGTTCTAAAAATAAAGACCTCAAATAGGAATGAATAGATCTACTACCTATCACCTCTAAATCTGAGGAAATAGGTAAACAATAACGAATACTTATATTATTTTCATTTAACGTGAGAAAAGCTACTAGTACAATATTTTCCTGTAAATGCCCTGCTTGATAAGTAAGGATTATTGTATTTGGAGTAAAATCTTGTACAAACTCACTTAATTGGATAAAAAGTGTCTGATAAAGGAGAAAACTGAATTGTGCTTTACTAAATATTTCTTGAATGTGCTTTGCTAAAAATTCATGAACTCCTCGCCATCCAAATCCTAATGAACCTAATTCTACAGTTTCCACGGTATCAATATCAATTTCTTTCCCAGAGATTTTTGTTTTTATTTGAAGAAATTGAATTGGAAAAATATATTCTAATTCATCAAGAGGAATATTTTCTCCAAAACCACAGGAATAAATTAATTCAAACCAAAATGTGTCTCTTTCCTCAAATCGATGCAATAAATAGCAAAAATCTTTTGTAAAATGCCTTTCGAGAGATTTAAACAATTTTTCAAGATTATTTGATAATTTACCTTTGATAGATGGGACCCCGCTTCCATATAGCCCCTCACAAAGAAAAAAAATGCGGAATCTATTTTTTTGAACCGTAAATAATCCTATCCCTTCATTGTCTGGGATTTTATACCCATAAATTCCAGACATTAAGTACTCACTCTTTTCTTCAACTTCAGAAAGAGCAACAACTAGAGCGGTATATAGACTACCTCCTAATTCGGGTTCTAACTCACTTCCAATCCTTAAATGACAATGTCCAATAATCTGCGAACATTGAATACATTGAATCCAGATTTGACTTATAACAACAATAATTTATCACCCATAGATCATTCTTATCCTATTTTTTAGCTTTTGGTCTTGCTCTATCAACAACTATTTATCAAAATGTTTAATTATTGCAGATATATATAAATTAGTCCCAATTAGCTTCTAACCTGCTATAACTGATATGTTATTCATTTGAAGATCCTTGATTAACTCTGAATTCTCTGTTTCCATAATTTCTAGTTTTATAAATGGCACCTTTCAGATAATATATCAATAAAATGACAATAATTGCCCTGTAAGATGAGTTCTTTCTTAAAATCAGTCAATCTTAATATTAAGACTGAGGAGGAATGAAATATTTCGATTTTGCTATGTTATATAAATTTCTACATATTTAATCTATTATTTAATTTTCATGTCATGTAAGCTACTAGGTTATTATTTGAGATTTCTAATCGTTATGAATTTTAGGATTAAAAAACAAAACACTCCATCAATTGTCAAATTTTTTCATTTTAATAGAATGATCTTTTAAGAGTGATTCAGAATCAAGAATAGAAGAGTTTATTAACCCTTAAGTATCATATGTACCCAGAGAATAAGTGAATGCAGCAGTAAGTAAGATAAGATTGATTATGGATTTTGTATTTACCTTTGGAAGTGGATTTCTACTTTTTATTGGTATCGTCCTTTTATTATTTATCCTAAGCTAAATAATTCTAAAAGTAAAATTATATATTTTTAGGCTTCTATTAGATTTTTTAAAATTAATTTCACCGTCAATTTAGTATTATTACTTAAAATAGGAAATTGGGGAAAAATAGAAGTTCCTTGATATTTTTTTTCACAACCTAATCCACCTACGATGAATGAAAAAATTGGAGTGATAGTGCATAAACAAGACTCGCCAAATAAAACCGTTAAACAAACCATTTCTTGTTCATTCATATCTAGAAAATCGATTGAATCCATATTTTCATGAGTTGATGTTGACTCGATACATATTGGTTCGTTCTTAGCTATAATTTTAGTTTTATATGGATGAGAATTTAAGATTAAATTTATTTCTGGAACAAAATCAATATTTAACGTGTTATACCTAGAAGAAACGGTTATTGAATAGTTTACATTGATCTCATTCTTTTCTAGTCGAATTTTTTTGATTATTTTAATTGGTACTTGACCTTCAGGTAATCGAACCTCTCCTACTCTTTTCAAGGCAAGTAGATCATTTTTATTCTCAATAATGTGATATGGTTTGTTAATAAAACCTCCAATATCAATAGATTTATTATTTTGTATTTGTTCAGGAGTAGAATTCCTAGGTACAATATGATCCTGAAACGCCCATTTTTCATATTGATCAATAATTCCTGAAAATTCTGAAGAGTGATAAGATTCTTGCACAGGGGTTAAAACATTGAGAAAATTATATCTAGCTTTTTTGAAAAACAATGCAAAAATTGAACCCCCTTTTTTTGAAGATACAAAACAGGATATATATTCGTTCTTCATTATTCCATCTTTATAACCATCCAATAAAACGTCTATTATTGATACAATTTGGTGATTTTCATCCAAAGAATTCAATTCTTTATCTATTTCAATATCTGCATCGATTAGACTTTTGTATATTTGATGTCGCAGATGTTTTAGATATACACCTCCAAATAAACCGTGCCAATAGGCATCATTGGATTGAGCTGCTAAAATTTTTCTTAAAATTAAATTATATTTCATTTTGGAAATTGGAATTTCCCTATCCAACAGGGAATCAAGCTTATATCTAATATATAACATAATTTTATGCATAATATTAGCTTGAGAGTACTTAACCAAAAAATTTCTAAAAATTGACCCGCTTACATAATATTTGATTTGATTTTCTGAAAATAAATTTGTTTTCTCAATTTTAAACCTAAGAGGTTCAGGAAGAGCCCAAATTGACAGTTTATCATAAGAAGAAGAAGGAAAATAAACAAGCTGATATGGGGGAATTTTTTTTAAAAACATGGATAATAAAGGGGTCTTAATCCAGTTTGTATTAGAAATATATTCAAAAAATTCCTCCATCCATGGTTTTCCTTCATATCCACTTATATAGCATATTTCATAAGTTGTTTTATTTCCTGCAGGCCATTCTCCTAGCTTTTCTACATCGGAAGAAAAAACTAACATTTTATCTGTTTGGGGATCACGGATGTCTCTTATATAAGAAATTGTTTTATCTACTTTTTTCCAAGGAACTAAGTATCGTAAATTTTCATTTATAGGACAAATTATGACAGTTTTTCCTTGATCTTCTGTAATAAAAGGATTGTACGTTTCTTCTTCTTTAAAACCGAGCTTTAATAATAAATGAGAATCTAAAAATGTATACTCTAACTTCAATTGATTTAATAAAATTGGTAAATGTGGTACCCATACTCTTTCTGCCAACCAGATACCTTTAGGAACAATTTCATATCTATTTTTCCACCAATCATTTAATAATTTAATCTGTTCAATTTTGTCATAATCAGATATCATGGATAGAATTGGTTCGTAAAATCCACCAGTTAAAATCTCAATTTGACCTCTTTTGAGGAGAAAATGGATTTGTTTAAGATATTCAGGGTGATGGTTTATTAACCAACTTAAAAGATTTCCACAAAAATGAAAATGTGCTTTTATCTTTGGATATTCTTGTATTAATTTGACAAGAGGTAAATATGCTTTATTATATGCGTTTTCTATGATATGATCAAAATTACCGTAAGGTTGGTGAAAATGAAAAATAAGAGGAAAAAAGACTGAACTTTCTTTTATGGAGTTCATCAATAACCCTTCTTAAAAGAGAGAAGGATTTAGGTAAATAGATTTCTAATCTCATCGACCTTTTGTTCTACTCTTTCAACTGCTTTAGCTGGTGAAAAACTAGGTTCTACATCAACGAGTAGCAGCAACCCCTCACCAAGTATATATACAAAAATATTAGAGACACCAGATATTGCCATAAAATACTTTGGTTTTTCAAGATGAGAAGCAAAAGCACCCCGAATAGCCCGAACAGCAGCAGGCAAGATGTCAACATTCATTCTATTTACAATAATTGCTCCCGTAAACGATGAAATACATGCTCCACGAATCGCATCATCACTAGTTACCCATGCATATAGACATTCATCAACTGTTTTTTTCATAGATTCAGACATATAGCGAGACTCTCCAGTCATAACTGTATCTAAAGATTCATAGAACATTTCTTTTTCTGTAATTGAGAGTCTAACGCTTCTTTTAGTGATTTTATCTCCAAAAGATCCTAAGAAAAGTGTCATAAGTGTTCTTAATTTAAATTCAATATCTAATAGAGACGCACTTGCTGCAGCTACTAAACAAAATAATCCTTCAGCTCGAAGAATTCCTGCAATTCTCATAGATGCAAAATCCAAATTGTATATTTGGCCCTCATCAATCGATTCCTCTTTTAAACTTTGAGATACTTCATATGCTGAAGTCAAAAGAGTGTGAATCGCAGCAGGAGGAAAATTTTCTCTATTTTTTTCTGAACGAAAATCTTTACTGATTAACAATTTTCCTGATGAACTGAAAGCAAAAAAAGCCAAAAAAGCTTCTAATTCATTAAATGATACCATGTTTTCATTCACCAAGAATCAATTGACCCATATGAATAAAAGCATCTTGAACCTTAGCTCCAGTTTTTGCGGATGTTGTAATAAATTGATTAGCATCGAAGCGTTTTAAAATCGTTGTTTCATCTTCAGGTAGTTTTCCTTTTGCAATATCCTCTTTATTGCCAATTACAATTATTTTAGCCTGAGGACTTTGCTCCTTAACGTCAGCAAGCCATCTATCTAATTTTTGATAGGTCGTTTCAGGCCGTGAAAGATCGAAAACGAGAAATACTCCATGAGCTTTCTTCAAATAAAGATGACGAAAATTTGTAAACGAAGATTGTCCTGCTACATCCCAAATTTGGAAAGATACCTCCTGATCTTCATCCGTTTTAGGTTTAGGGATATTAACTGTTTTGGATAGGAAATCTACTCCTAAAGTTATTTGGTAACCCTCTTTAAAAAAATTATCAACATATCTTTTAATAAGAGAAGTCTTTCCAACTTCAGGTTCTCCGACAAGAAGTAATTTGAATGCATACTTCGGACCTTTAACTTTCTTTCTTAAAACCAAAAAATCGACTCCAATTAATTAATTTTAATTGCATTCTACAATTCTTTATTTTTTGTTAAATTCGTATTTTATAAGTTGTTAAAAATCTATCTTTTAATTAAGACTGAAAGCTTTTTCTATTCAAAAATTTTTACCCATTTTGAATAATGTGCCTTTAACTCTCATTCTAAAAATAACTAATGGAATTAACTCTTTTGTGATTGAGATTTCATTCTTCTTAAGAAGCTTGAATATCGAATTAGGTGACTTAAAGCTTTAACAGTAGCAGAAGGTTGTACATATGTTGGAATCCCTAATCTCTCCATTTTTGACGCAAATACTAACGCCTCTTCTCCACCCATGGTTAATATAATGAATGGTTTCTCCTTGATCCATGATTCTTCCTTTAATAATATCACCATTCTATCTGCAAAATCTTTGGGATCAATATATGGAGGAGCAGTCAAAACAACTAAAATAACTGCATCAACATTTATATCTTCCTTAACAACATTCAATGTGGCAAAATATTGTTCATTTGTACTAGAACCAGTTAAATCTACAGGATTGGATTTGACATATAAACGTGGAAGAAGTTCTTCCAATCTATTAACAGTTTCTTTTTTGAAATCTGCCAATTCTAATCCTTCCAGTCCTATACAATCAGAAATCATAACAGCAACTCCTCCACCATTCGATATGACAGCAATACGATTACCTTTAGGCATCGGTTGTGTAAACATTTTTGCAGCATTAAGCATATCTTGCCAATCATCAACACGAATTACACCAGCATCCTTTAGTAAATCATCAACTATTTGATCATTTGAAGCAATTGATGCCGTATGAGATGAAGCAGCTTGTGCACCAGCTTTTGTCCGGTTACCTTTAATTAAAATAAACGGTTTTTTTATGCTAGCGAATTTTGCAGCCTCTAAAAATCTTCTAGCATTTTTAAAACCTTCTAAATATCCTAAAATTACTTGAGTATCGAAATCGTTACCTAGATATTCAAGAATATCTGCTTCATTAATATCTGTGGCATTCCCAAATGATATAAATTTACTAATCCAACCTCCAAATCCTAAATGAAACATTTCGGATAAGAAAGCTGCACCAAAAGCTCCACTTTGTGTAAAAAAACTCATAGGTCCTGTACTTGGTCTTTGTACTTTATCACGTTGTAAAAAAATTGTATCTATTTTATTCTTCGGAACATACAACCCTAAACAATTAGGTCCAATAAACCTAATATCATACTTCTTACATACTGCAATTAGTTGATTTTCAAGAATTTTGCCTTCTTCCCCTGTCTCTCCAAATCCCCCACTAAGAATGACTAGTCTCCTTATTCCTCTCTTCCCACATTCCTCTGTAACACTGGGAACAACTGAAGCAGGAACCACAATAATTGCTAAATCTACAGTCCAAGGGATATCCATGACAGAATTATATAATGGCTTTGTAAAAAGTCTTCCCTGCCTTGGATTTACAAAAAATAAATCTCCATCAAAATCACTATCAATGAAGTTCCGAGAGACAATATTTCCTGGAGACTGATCTTTTTTAGAGGCACCGACAATTACAATTGATTTTGCTTCAAAAAAATCGGCTAGGACATGTTTTTCGGGAGTTGAACCTAAAATATTTTGACTCAAGTAAATCACTCACAAAGTTCCTTGATTAATAATTCAAAATTGGGATTAGATCTTATATTAATAGATTTAAAGATATTCTTCTTAAATAGACCTTTATTTTATACAAAAGTCGAATAAGATGAATTACTTGATTTAATTCTAGATAATCTATTACTTGAAATTCAGTTAATATCTTATACTAAGATGACATAACAATTAATGTATCATAATTGTTTTTTGATCTGTTTCACATCATGGAGTAAAAAATATGTCACAAGATTGGGAAATTAAGTTTAAACTCCAAGCAGAGAATCGATCTGAGGAGTTTAAATTTATGGTTAATACTCTTGAAGGAATTGAACCAGGAGTTGAAATTCCTTCCTTTCCAAAAGATAAATTAATTCGGGCTTTACGCACTCACAGTGAAAATAACCATTATCAATTGTACAAAGGAAAAATATCAGATCTACAGTTCAAAAAAACAAGTAAATATCGTAGTGATCAAGAGATACATATTTTAATGATTGTCCTTGAAAAACTAGGTCCAATTTCCTTAATATTTACAAATAAATTTGAATATTTAGTTCTAGAGGGAATTGATTCGAATTATAATTACCTTGGAACTGAAGCATTAATTAATATCCTTATTCAGATAATTAAACCTGAATCATCAGCTGTAGAAGGAGTAGGAAAAATTAAGACAATTTATCATGCTTCAAACTTCGAGATTATTGAACGATCTCAAATATCTCAACCTTTCCTTGAAACTACAGAAGGTCAAGTCCTTATTTTTGGATTAAGTATTATTTTACCTACATTATTCACCATCGTTCTACCATCATGGGTACTAGAGACAACCTTTAGCTACCTTTTTGCCTTATCTACTTTTTTAATATTAGCCTGTATTTACCCCATCTTTAAAAGATCAACACGTCATGCACCCCTTTCTTTTATTTCGATACTAACTAGTTATTTAATCATCGAGTCATTAATCCACATTGGAATGCTCTCTGTAAGAAACCCCTGGGGGATTTTTAATAATATTTCACGTCAGAATTTGATTGGAATATTAAAAAATCAAACAATTCTTCAAGCTGCAGGAAATCCTCCTTTATTTCTCGGGATCGACATTTTAGCATTAATTGTTCCATTTATTGATGTAATAATATTATGTTTGATTCCTTTTACTATTGCTGTAGCATTATCTGGAATTTTAGAAATTTACAATTGGAGTTTAAAGCGTAGAATTGTAGTTAAATCCTTTTTTGTTGCCTTGTTTTTAGTTTCAATCTTAATTATCCCATTAACCTATCATGCTTTAGGTAAAGGATCGGAAGGTACTCTACATGCTAGCATCGGGCTGACACAGACTATTGAAATGTTTGACCCACAATTCTTAGATAATTTAGGCCAAAATTATGAGAAATTAATGACTTTAATACAATCTGCACAATGGCATCTCGCAAAATCAGGTAATTCATTTAGACAATTTTCAGAAAACCCATTAATAGCCTTTATTCTCCCCTATTTTATTCCAGAGGTTTCTGGAATCCCATTACAGGATCTTCAAGATATTTTAACTTTAACAAGTGTACTAGCGGATTCTATCCCATATGTTCCCAATATTCTTTGGACTATTAATAATTTTCAGGATGGATTTGCCTTAAGTTTTGAAATATTACTTAATTCTCTTCAAACTATTGATTTAATGAATATTGGTGCTAGTTCATCGCAAGAAAATTACAATGTAACAATGCGTGATGCTCTAGCAATAATTCAGCAGGGTATTAACAATTTAACAATAGCTCAAAGCCCATTATTAAATTTGATAGGTTTAATCCAACAAAGACTCGATTATTCAGTTTTTGGAGAAATTTCTGGGCTTTTGGAAGAGGTTGAAATGGATGTTCCAATTTTAATGACGATTATTACTAGTATTGTTCCATGGATTAATAGCACTTACAAACTTACCCTAGCTTTGACTGAATTATATGAACATTCTAATTTTTCATCAAATTTGTTGAATAATGCTCGCAATGAATTTGAATTGGCGGATGAAATCCTTTCTATAAATTTAACATCTCTTCCAAATAATTCAGAAAATTCTTTTATCCCTATTCATGATCTAGTAGATTTTAGCTTGAATCTTTATTCTATTAGCAAATTATATCTTTATACTGTTGATAATGCTTCGTTACTTTTTCAAGAATTAAATTCAACGATGTCATTATTCCAAGATATTGATCTGGCAAATTCATCAAATATTTATGATCCAATATGGGTGTTTATACAGCAAGGATTAGCAAGCACAGAATTTTATTTAAATCAGACGAAAAACAGTTTATTAGAAATGCAAAGCATCATTGATGTTCAGCAAAGTTCAAATATTGTTTTTGAACAATTAGAACAGTTAAATGATTTTTTCAATTCTCTTAGAGATTTTGTAGAAACCTCTCAAGAAAGATTTAGAGTAATTGATGATTATTTCTCCGCACTTAACTCTACTTATCAATCGATACATTCTTTTAGTCTAGGAAGTAATAGCTTAAATGAAACAATCGGACGTATTATTAACAGTCTTCCGTATGATTTTACTTCTGCAACTGATAATTTCACAATAACTCAGATCGAAGCAAATTATACCTATGCCATATTGGATAATATCTCAACTCATCTCCTCAATGAGACTTCAATAAAAACTTGGCAAGATGTGGTTAAAGGAAATATCACCTCAAGTGAAACCAATTCTATCTATACAAACGCTGAATTATGTCTTGATTTAATAGTTGATATGTCACTTGGTGTTACTCCAATTGAAGCTCAAACGATATATTTCCCAACTTTAGTAATGGTTTTACAACGAATTGAGCAAATTGATTGGGAGCTATTCAATTTTTAAACAATAAATATCTATGTGTCAGGATTCTTTAATTGGTTGTAAGAAAACTCCATTTGAGACTCCAAGTATGGATTGGGATTCATATCCCAAACAGATAAGTCAAATAATCCTCTAGTCGCTGCAAGATCATGAAAAACACCGCCAGCCTGTTTTTCTCTCCAAAATAATTCTCCATATTCATCCATCATCTGGTTGATCCATTCGTAAGCTCTAATACTAGCAAGAATGTAGGAAGGAGCATATAAGTCATAATTAGGAGTGATATGATGAAGTAACCAATAATTTCCTGGTATTTCCCAATAAAATCTTTTAGTAAGATTTGCCCAAACACTAGAAGCTTGATCAATAGAATAATCCCGTTTCCAGTATTCCAGTTTCATTAAACTGTTAGCAGAATAAAATACAAGAAAATATAAACCCATAAAATGTCTTCGATCTATTATTTCGTTAATTGCTTCTTCAGGTAAATCCAATTCCTTTTCTAAGAAAAGCGGGTTTTCTAACAGAGTTTCAAGAAAAATGGAAAAAGTCTCAGCAACGGACATAGGAATCAGATACCTTACCCAAAAGGGATCAGTAGGTATTCCTGAAGATCCATGAATAGCATGACCAAATTCATGAAAGATCGAAGTGAAATCACTGAAAGGTGAAACTTTCTTGTAGATAACTCTGATATCATTGGGAACTGAAACTGAAAAACAAAAAGCACTTGGAGACTTTTTTTCTCGGTCTTCACTATCAACAGAAATGCGTGACAAATTCTCTTCAAAACCCCAATCAACAAGTATTTGTCTAATAATTTTTAATGGATTTTTTTTAGTAAAATATTTATTCAATGGAGAATAAATTTTTCCCCGAGCAACATAAAAATCATCAAAGTATTCAAAGTGATCTTTACCAAGAATTTCTGGAGCATAATGATCAGCTGCTGCTAGAAAAGGTTTTTTTGATTCATCTCCTATCTTGGTGACAAGATCAATCAAATTATCATAACTTATGAATTCCTTCTCTAAATATGCCTGTAGTGGGCTACTTTCATATAAAGAATAAACTTGCTTTGAAATATTAAATTTTTTTTCAATTAATGAAGCAATTTCAGGAGCTTTGATAATAAACTCGTCAAATAAATCCTTTCTATCTTTATTATTTGCTTGAGCATTAAATTGACGCCATGAACCCCAGTTTACAGGTTTTTCATTAAATTGAAATTTATCAGATGCTATAAGTCTATTTCGTGTCTCATATATTGATATTTCAATAGGTAATTTCCTTGCATCAGCAATAGTTGATATGCAATTCAGATAAAATGAACGGGGTTCTGTATAAGAATTTAGAAATTCATTTGATAGATTTAAAAGTACTTGTGATATTGCTTCCATTCTGTCTTTGTTATATTCAAGCCCTGCTTTTTGATTATATCGCTGTTCATTCATTTGAATAGCATATTTTTCAAATTCTTGGGCAATTTCTTCAATAGAACGCGACATAAATTAACACCTTTTGGTTAGATGCTGAGAATAACTAGATCCGCATGTATTCTACATCTTTCTAAAATTCTTTGGAAGAAACCTTTTATACTTTGATTTTGATAAAATCGAAGGTCAATATCTTATATTTTTAGAAATCTGGTGAGTCAAAATGGAACCTCTTGAATTACTTGGAGTTGGATTTGTTACAATAAGTATTATCCTGTGGATTCTATTAGGTATTAAGTTAATTTTATCCTATCGGAGATCACCGAAACCCCAAACATTGTCTTTAGCCCTAGTTCTCATATTTGGGGGAATAGCTATGTTATTCCTAGCCACTGAACAAATATTGCTTCTAACTGGAGCTGATCCCACAATCGGTTCTACACCAATATATGAAATTCTTTCATTTTCAGAAATACCAAATATATTCTTACTTGCTTTTTTTGCAGCAGCATTAGCTTGGATTTCTTCAGGATTAGCAATTATCTTGATGAACTTTTTCACACTTTCATTTTTCCCAGATACTTCAAAAAAGATATTAATTGCTCCAATTTTAGTAATTACGTTATATCTTACTATTATCATCTTTTCTCCCTTCCAATTTGCATATACAGGTTCTGATTGGTCACCAGAACATGATATTACAACCAATTTCATTTTATGGATACTTTTTCTTTTCCCACTTTGGATTGTGACACTGTTATTCTTTTATCTTAGCATTTCACTATTACGTCAGAATTCACCAACATGGCGAAGATTATTCTGGATCTTTATTGCTCAAACATTACTTTCTATAGGATTTACGGTTGAAATTCTTAACCCTCCAGCATTCACAGGCTTAATTAATGATCTTGGAATCCAAATTGCTTTATTTTTATCAGATGCATTTTGGTCAACAAGTTCTCGTTTTCTAATGATGATCTATCCATTACTAATGTGGATTGGTGTTTTTACACCAAACTGGGCAAAAGGAATGTTAGGAGTCTCTTCTTAACATTTTTTACCTACAAAGTATCCATCCAATCAATAAATCGATTAGATACACTAGCTAACAATAATTCTTTTATTAATGGATTTCTTTGTGCTCCAATTTCAGCAGCTACTTCAACAAGTGCTGGATCGTTCGATTTTCTTATTCTTTCCAATTCTTCCTCTCGTTGTTCCTCTGGTTGCGAAAAAACCTCTATCAATTGTCCAGCAACTCTGAGAAGTTTATTTGTTGACTTTTTGACTATTTCTGTAGATTTTTCAGGATTTTTTCGAAGTAATTTTATTAAATTCTTTGAATAGATGCATGGTTTTCCGTTTTTCACTTGCTTTTTATCCAATTCAATTATTACTTCATTTGGATAATTTTTTACAATATTTTTACTAATACCAATGATATCTGCCATAGAAGGGTCAATAATGCTTTCCGTATAGCTAATTTTTCTAAGTGATGCATGAGGTACGAAAAAATCAAGACTATGAACCACTAAATCAATCAAAACTTCAGACCCTCCAGTTACAAACACTGGACGACTACGAAAAAGAGCCCCAATAGCTCGTTCTTCATCTTTCCTAACTTGAGAAAGGAAAAACTCAATACTTCCACCCTCTCTCTTTTCCGAAAGAGTCACTTTCTTTTCAATAATCTGAATTTCTGTTGTTGTTTCCTTCTCTGTTACGTTCCAATCTTTAATCAAATTTTTTAGATTTGGAGACAATGGACTGGATCCAGAATAGATGAAACTATTTTTAAGCTCTGTGATAATTAAATCAGCTTTTAGTTTTAGAAATGGTACCTTAGAATACAAAAAAACCTGTTTCTCTTGAGGTACAATATAAGCAAGAAAACAGGTGCAATTTGAAGCTTCTGAATCAGCTTGTGGTGTTTGAAATAATAAAATAAAAGCTATTTTTCCAAGATTTGAAAATGGAAGGATTGCCTCTGCATTATCAACCTCAGCTGCACTCATCTGTGAGAGTGTCATTTGTGATCGTAACGCGATAAATCTGGCTTCCTCTTCATTCAATCCTTCAAAAAAAATCGGAACAGGTCCTTTTCTGTCAAAAACATTAAATAAAACAGCGCGATCAATCAAGGTATGAAATCACCATGCTAATAATTCGAGGAAATTATTTGGTAATTTTATTAAATATTACTTAAAAATTAGTCTTTAGATATTTATAGGTTATAGATTTTAATTTTAATCATCTTGAAACTAAATAATAAAGCCTTAATAAATCGTATACAAATCTGGGAGTTAAATTTTCTTAGTAATAAATATCTATTACTCCTATTAGTTATTGGTAATGCTATGGGGGCTGTAATTGGCTTTATCTATTATATAGAAATAATTGGTATTGAAGAATACCCAATATTTCTCTGGATTTTAATACCAGATTGCCCCATGGCCGTATTGCTTTTATTAGGGGTTCTATTTCAAGGAAATAATCAAAGATACATAAATTACAATTTTTTTGCCTATATTCAAGGAATAAGAGGAGCAATAATTACATATTTAATAATCTCAAATTTTGGATCACTGGATATTGAAATAGTAATTATAGGACATACATTGCTCTTAATTCAATCAATTTTAATCTTACCTCTTATTATTGGAAAAGGATTATCTAGAAAAACGATAATTCCAATAGGAATTTCCATTTTTAACGATTTTTCGGATTTTTATGGATTTGGAATATATACACCAACCCTAGCGCAGCTTCCAACCATCCAAGAAATATTTGAAGTCTTCGTTTCATTTATATTATTATTAGATTTATTCCTAATCATTATTGGATTAATTTTTCTCCAATATAAATATAAAGAGTAGAATGATTGGTTAAAGCTCCCAGAAACTAATAATCTGATTAGCGTGTTCACTTGTATTTACTTTTTCAACTCCTTCAGCTCCTCCAAAAATCTGTTCAACTCTACCTTCTTCATTCACAAGAAAAGTTATACGTTCAACTCGGTTTCCTGGTTTATAGGCTCCAAATCTTTTTGCTAGTTCAAATTTTTCATCCATCAATAATGGAAAGGGAAGATCAAATTTACCTCTAAAATTTTGATGGGAATTCACGCTGCCACCTGAAACTCCGTAAACTGGGATTTTATTCTTAAGAAAGATCTGATAGTTATCTCGAATAGAACATGCTTCTTTTATGCAGCCAGGTGTGTTATCCTTTGGATAAAAATAAACTACATATTTTTTTCCTTTTAATTTTATTGAATTTACTTCTTCACCAGTATCTGAAACTGTTTGAAAATCAGGTATTTTATCTCCAATTTTTAACATACTGTTCACACTTCAATTTTATGGTAAGTTATTGATTAATAATATTAGATTTGTGGTGAAATTCGAAGAATTTTATAGTGATTTGAGAAAATCATCTAGGATGTTGATAAGATCCTCTTCCCCATTATATGAGCAGAGAAGGAGAGTAGCAGAAGTATTTCCTTTTATCATGGCAGAAATTTTTCGTGTTTGTTCATATACTGCTAAAACAGGCTTCTTTTTTTCTAAAGCAAAAGCAATTTCATAACCGACCCCAGTACTCGGTACCGAAACTTCTGCTATCATAGCATCACAGATATTTAACCATTCAACATCCTGCAGATAAATATCTTCCTCGGACATGTTAGTCTCAATCTCAAGAACATCTGGACTCGCAACATGCTCTGCAAGAACTGTGTAACCTCTATCAATCAAATAATCATGAATTAACGTATAGGTATTTGCCAATTCTCTTCCCCCTCGAATAGAACCAGATAAATAAATTTTCATTGTATTACACCTAGGATATGATACTTTTTAATAAAAGGTTACAATATTCCTTTACTTTAGAATCCTCTGTTGTATTTCGTAATATGGTTAGAGAGGAGGTAAGCAATTCTTTATCTGGAACAGTTGTATCTTTTTCTAAACAATACTCTGTCACACGTTGATATAAAATGGGATTAGAATGGTATAAAGCAGCTAAAATTTGAAAAACATGTTTATCCGTTCTACCTTTTCTTAAATGCTTTATTAATTTTTTTCCTGAACTCTGAAACCGTTGATAAGTTTCCACATTTATTATTGGTAATATTGTTATAAAAAAGGTTTCAGCTCGTTCATTCATCCATCCATATACTTCATTCAGTCCATTAAGAGATCTTTCCCATAATTTTTTTTGTCTTTCATCTTTAAATCCTAATTTCTTCCATGATTTAAATTTATCAAAGAGTAAGGTATATTCTTCAAATCTATCAATTTGAGCTTCTCTTTTACGAATAGTATATTCAAGGGTTCCGATCAAAAAATCTGGACAATAATTTTTCAGACTTTGACTCAAATCTGCCTTAATGATATCATCTTTAGCACTATTCAATACCTTCATTTGACTTACAAAATGCTGTTTCTGTTTTTCAGTTAACCTGATTATATTTCGTTCAATTTGTTCAGCTGCCCAGAAAAGGAATAATAAATTCTCATTTGACTCTAATGAAGTAATTTGTTTAAATAAATCTTCAGAGCTCTGAGCCAAAATAAGGGCAATCACCTGTTCTATTTTAATTTCAGAAGAAGGCATAATTTGAATTTCCTAATCTTTAAATGACTCTTATTATTCTTCGGAATAGATTATTATTGTAATTCTTTACCTGCTACAAGCTGGTTGAAGTGAAATTCGATATATTCTGATCATCTCACAAACAATAATCTCAACAATATTATAATTTATTTCAGTGAATTTTCTATAAATCGATTATTAAAAATTAGTCCATTGTCTATTAAAACAATTTCTATTTGTTTATCTAAATGTTCTAGGATAGTTAGATTAATCACGTCACTAAATCAAATCAATGATCGATGAATAGAAGATTTAATACAACTTTCTATATTTATGGGAACACCAATATTTTAACTAAGTCTTTTAAATAAAGCTCTAATTACAGATAAATTATGATTTAATTGATGAATTAATTCTTAGAAAATTTATTATAGTTATGTATTATGTAGAAAAGATATAATTCTCAATAAAACTAAAAAAAAGGGGGTAAAATTACCCCTTTTAAAGACGATCAACCTAATAACATTCGGTAAACTTCTTTAGGATCATGATCCCCTGGAGCACGAATTTTAAAGCGAATCTGCACCTTTTGACCTGGTTGAACTTCTTCATACATCCATTTCATAGCTCTTCCACCACGCACCGAAGAATGGTCTTCATAGCCTACAGCTGGTTCCTCTTCAGTATCTGAGACTAATTCAAAACCTTGAGGAAGAAAATCAGATATTTCAACATTTTTTATTGTTGCTGTTCCTTCATTCTCACCACGAATGACAATTTCGTATTCATTAGGGTCTTCACTTGCTGTTGAAGAAACCATTTTTCCGATTTTAAGTTTTCTTCGTTTATGAACAACGGTAATTGGGCCTGCTTCAGCCTCTGCTTTGATAGGCTTAACTTCAGGGTAAATATTTCCATAAACCACAACTTGACCTGTGAATTCTTCACTAGGTCGTGCTGTTGCATAAATCGGATATTTGACAAAAACTTCTTCTTCTTGTTCTAACGATCCAATAGGAGAATCTTCTAAATGTTCCATAGTGATAGTGATTGTCTCACCTGATACTGAATATTCAAATTCTTCAAGCTGTACTTCACCTTTACTAATTTCAATTTGATTTTTCTCTGGTGCTTCAAAACCACTTGGGATTTTATCAACAAGTTGAAGATATTGAATTTCAGTACTTCCAATTGATTTTATGATGTGTTCTGATAATACTTCACTTCTACGGAATGATGGTATTTCTAAAGGATCATAACCTTTGGTGACTTCAATTGCCATGAAAGGTAATGCATATCCAGCTAAAATACATTCAGCTTGGATCTCGGCATCGAATAAATATTTCACGCTTAGATCTAAGTCTCGTCCAAATTGCGGAATTTCTTCATCAGATGCGACTGTTATGGTCCAAGGATCAAGTTTGAAAGTTTCGCCTGGATCTATTGAACGTTCTTCCTCAGGAAAGTCTTTTCCTAACCATTCAATACGAACATTTCCTTCTTCAAGTGGGCCTTCGTATATTCTTACTTCTTTAAGATCCATCTCAAATTCGCTTGTGTTTTCAAGCTCAAATTGACAATCAAAGTCTCCTGGATTTTCTTCTTGTTCATCACGAGATATAAATTGAAATACGGAGGAACTACCAGTGATAGTATCAAGTTTGAGGCCTGAAAGACTTGTTTCCATTCCGCGATAGGTGACTACTGTATCACCAATTGTATATGGTTCATTTGATTCTTCAGGTAGAGTGACAGTAAATAGGCAGCTTGCTGTAGCACTTGTTCCTGCAGATAATTTCTCAATTTCCCAAAGAAGATGTCGACCATTTTGGTCTGAGCTTTCGCTCATTCTTCCTTCGTCAGCCTTATAGTCACTTAAACGAGTTGTTTCATCCAAAATATATTTTTTTATCATTATTTTACTTAATGGCCAATTAAAATTATTAGAAACTTTAATTGTAAACCGCATTCCACCTTCTTCACCACGAATAAATAATGGTGGTGAATCCGTTTTCTCTAAATCCCAGAAATCTTCTTCGAGATGTAATTGTGGAGCTGCTAAAGAAAATTCGAATGGGACAAATTTCATTTGTTGGGGATTTAATTCTTTAAGAGCAAATGAATTACCAAAAACAGCTGTTCCTTGTTCTTCATCTGCTTCAAAAGAAACTTCATCCACTCCTTCTAATATTGCATCAATTGCCCATATTCGATCTTTTTTTCCAGTATTCTTTATTTGAACCTTTCCTGTCCCAGTTAAACGCTCAAGCCGTTCTCCATCTTCATCAACCATGTTATTTTCGCGATCGATTTGATATTTCAGATTTTCTAAAAGCTTGACATGCAGACCCGTTTGTCTCTTCTCATGTTCTTCCATCGCTCTAGCATCTTCGCGAGCTCTCTGAGCATCTTTAGCAGAAAAATCTGGACTTTCTGGTAAGGATCGACCAGATTCTTGAAGTTTAAAAGAAACATCTTTGGCTTTATTACGAGTTCCACGATCCTTATCATTCTCTGCTATTCTATTTAAAACTGGAATAGCCTCACGATCATTTAATCTTTCAATTGAATCAATCGCTGCTTTTCTTACGTCCTTTTCAAGGTCATTTTTAGCTGCATCTAAAAGAGCACGTAGAGAAGCTTTTGTACGTACACTTCCTAAAGCTTCTGCAGCGTTCCTACGTGTATTTTTATCACTAGATTCGAGATTTTCAAAATATTGTGACACTCTAACCACACTTCCTTAATACTGTTTATTTAACATGACTAGTGTTTAAAAAAAACTAAAGCTTGAGTCAGTAATAAAAGTTTATCTCCTAAAAAGCTCAAATTTTAAAAAAACCGACAAAAATCAAATTACGACTTAAATTATTATTCAATGATTTTTTGTCCATCCTCCTAAAGCATTTTCGAAAAATTTTCAAATCACATTGTTTTAAAGTGTTTTTATAAATAATAAATAAGATAGATGTCTCAAGAATGAAGATGGATTCTAAATACCTTTTATTATAATTTCCTATTCAACCACTAGGAATTTCTTTTTTCAATGTGGCGATCAATTTATTAAAACGTTCTAATGACATCCGTAGAGCTTTTCGGGCCTTTTCAGGTTCTGGAAAATTTAGTAAAGCTTTTTTAGAATTAATTTCTAGTTCTAGCAATTTTTCATATGTCTTCTTACCAATCCCTGGAATTAATAACAGTTCATTTTCTTCAGACTTAGATTTGTGTATTTTTTTGACTGTTTCAGCTCTTTTTTCTTTAATAATTGGTTTTATCTTATCTTGAGGTTGTAAGTAAGTTGAAATTGCTTTCATCCACTTTAAAAACGTTGATTTTGATGTTATTTCTTTAACTTGCTCATAAGTGGACTCATTAAGATCTTTAAGAGTATAGATTCCAATTTTATTTAATTTCTGAGTAGTAACCTTTCCAATCCCTTTTAGTTCACTTACAGAGTCTTGAAGATCACCTGCTTTCTTCACAGGTTTTTTTATTTTAATTTCTGTTTCAGTCAAACCTATACCATGGAGAATTTTAAATATTGTATTTTCAGACATCCTTAATGTCTTTTTAAGATTGATAAGATCTTTATAATTAATTAAATCTGATTTAGTTTTGATTCCGATAGAATTTAGTCGTTGAATTGATTTTGGACCTATTCCTTTAATATTAAGAAGATCTTTTTTCTTACTTGTTGGTATTATCTGATCTGATGGATAAATTGATATTTTTTCAGCGTTTTGAATCATTGTTTCAAGTTTCTTTTCGGAAAAATGTAATAATTTAACTAGGGAACCTCGATCATCATAATTTAGCAGATCAGAAATAGTAAATATCTTTAGCTCAGCTAATTTAGCTGCTGTAACCTTTCCTACCCCTTTAATCACTGTAACTGGAATCGCTCCAGATGTAATCTTTTCTTCAACCATTTCGATTACAGCAGGTTCCTCAATAATAACAGGCTCAGGAACCAATTCTTCGACAGGGGAACCGATTTGAAGAATTGAAGGACCATATATCAATTTCCTTTCAGTTCTACTTGTATTTTCAACAAAAAAAATCTGGCTGATAGGATTCACATTACCCCTTAAATCTTCAATCCACACCTGCCATATACCCAAATGTTCTTTTCTTATTCGTATTGGAATTGGCCAATCTTTAACGATTAAATCTGTGAAACCTTTTCCATAGCGGTTAAGACGTGAATTTTGTCTACTATCCAATATTCGAAGACGATATCTTTCTGGAATATTTTCTTCTTCAAATACAGCATGAATATTAATTTTTTCACCAGGAGCAAATGAAAAAACTGTCATTTGAGGATCTTGAGAAAGACAAATACAGATAGTAGGCATATTAATGACCTATATAGCTACTGATTCAAGCATATCGAGATCTTTATCAATATTTTGGAAAATTCATTAATTTCATGGCTATTCAACTTTGACATTGAAAAATAATCGAAATTGATCGTTATCTGTATCAATAATAATTTGCCAAATACCTAAATGATCCTTTCTAAGACCATTAGGAATTCGCCAACGAATGAAAATCTCGTTGTCTTTTCCACTATTGTAATGATTTAGACGTGTATTCTCTTTTTGATCTAATATTCTTAATCGGAATTTTTCAGGAATTGAGGAAAAATTTGCTCTAAAATATATTAATTCGCCTGGATTAAAGAAATTAAAATCATTTTTAAAATGATTATTCGTTGTTAAAGAATAATTTAACATAAATTTTCCTCAATTTAATAATATGGATTAGATCATAAAATCTGAATAATATGTAGGGAATATCAAGAGATTATGACACGAGGGCTATAGATTCAAGAGGATGCCGATTAAAATAACTAAGTATAAGAATTAGAATTAAAACGCCAATAAAAGTAATTCCTGCTGCCAGTAAGAAAGATAATTGATGGGCAAGGACTGATCCTATTCCACTTAAGATAAGAAGATCAGTTGTAGGACCTACAATAATTGTTCCTGCCAATCCCCATGAAAGGAAAAATGTTGCATTATAATATCCGAAATATCTAGCACGGTTTTTAGGATTAATAAGTCGTGATGCATATGTATATGATGAAGCTGATACAATTACGTCAGCACATCCTCTTAAAAAGCTTGCAACATAGATTAAAGGGAGAAAGGAGATTGTCGAAAACATAATCAAAGAAAATATAGCAATTAAAGCCCCAAATATCAATGTTCTTCGAGTTCCTAGCTTGGAACTAATCCCTCCAACAAAAATTCCTGTTAGAATAATAGCTAAAGATTGTGTATTGATTATATAACTTAAAACTTGACTACTTAGATTGAAACCTTCTTCTAAAGAGAGATAGAGAGATAAAATAATCGCAACCGAATTTCTACCGAAATTGATGAATATCATTGCTATTAAAAAGATAAAGAATACCTTATTCTTAATTCCATTTGGAATTTTTGTATCTTGAGATTTCTCCTCCTGATACCTTTTAATTCCGCCTTCTGGCATAAAAAACATTGGAATTGCCGACAAAATCATAACGCCAGCTGCAACATAGAAAAGAATACCTTCATAAAAGCCCCACCCTTCATAATACATAGACAAACCATCATACAACAAACCACCAACCCAAACTCCCACAATTCTACCAATACCTCCCAAACTTGAAAGGTTCCCCTGAATTTTACTTCTCTCTGCATAAGGAAATATATCAGAAATTAAAGCAGTCCAGCCTGTATTAGACATACTCCAAAAAATTTCAATTATAGAAAGCCCAATAATAATGATCCAACCTGCTAGTAACCCAGAAGTTACCGTACGATGTGTGTGAAATACCAAAATCGTTCCAACAGCTGCAAGTACCTCTCCTATAACAATAAATGTTCTTCTACGTTGATATCTATCAGAAATTACTCCCCAAACAAACATTTGAAAAAAAACGTTTAAAATCATTGGTAATGTAGCAAATAAGGTAGTTTCTGTTACACTCATTCCAAGAAAATTTCTCAAATAAATTGATAAATAACTGTAAAACAATCCCCTTCTAAACATGGCTAATATCTGGAATGAGGACAGCCCTAGGACATTCTGAAAGAATTGAGGTTTTTTAAATATTGCTATTTCTATCTACCTCTTAATTAATCCCGTTGAATAAAGGAAGTCTTTTTCTAATTTCTGACCATACTTTCATAGGTGGGGGATTGCCATTAATGATTATCCATCCTTTTAATCTTGTAATGTAACTCATTTTTTCGTGCATCTTATGTAAACGAGCTAAAGATTCAAACATCTCTTTTTTTTCGCCACGGTTTCTTATCCTCTCCCAAGCTACTTCTGGAGAGACATCTAGAAAAAAGGAAAATTCACTAGTTGGTATAAAAGTTGAAAAAAAGTTGTACCCAAATAAAACTAGAGATCTAGGTAGGTAACAGACCCCTAGGAGATAACGTGATATTATCAGAACTTCATTTTCAGAAGGATGGTAATATTTGACTAAAGTTCTGATTACATCGATAATGTAAAATATTGCTGCTTTCATATGTCCCTTAGTACCACCCTCTTCAAGAGCTTTTTTTGTTAATCTTCCAAAGGGATTATCAAGGCTAGGATGGCTCCTTATTCTCACATTATACCCCTGCTTAATGTAATACCGTGCTATTAGATTAGTTTGAGTGTCTTTTCCACTTCCATCACCAGAATCTACTACAATGAATAAAAATCTCCTCTTCTGATATTTATTCTCTGTTTTCAAGCCTTTTTTCACACAATCTTTGTAAATTTTAAGAAATAAAAAATGATTTGATTCCTTAATATTAGAGTTATGATACTCTTATTTAGCAAAACTATTTGAAGGTTTATAAAAAGACTCTTTATGAAGGATTTAACAATGTAGTCCTCTCCTTTGCTTCTTAATAAGCTGATAAAAAAACATAGAAGGGGAGGAAATTAAGGTTATTAATCTTTAATATTAATATTTCATCAAAAAACTATTTAGAAGGCAATATTATCATGGTTCAAGGTAAACCAAAATCAAAAGATAAAAAGAAAGGAAAAAATGTACCAATAACTAGCGAAGCACCTCGGAGAACGCGATATCCAAGCCAAAATGAACTAATTGGGGTGGTTATTAGGAACTTTGGTGCACGCCATATGGAAGTTCTCTGTACAGATAATGTTAAAAGAAATGCACGAATTCCTGGTCGATTTAGAAGGGGTTATAGGATTTCAATAGGAGATGTGGTTCTAGTTGAGCCTTGGGACGATTTAACGGGGGATAAAGCGGATATAAGTTATCGATATAGAAAAAATGAGATTCGTCCCTTGGCAAGACGCTATAAGAAAGCCCTAGATCAATTGGAAGTAGAAATTCCACGAGAATCATCGGGAGAAGAAGAATACGACTAATTAAAAGAATTACTATTTTTAACAACTATTTATTGAAATCATAAAGACCGAGGCCTTGAGATTTGCATATTCTTGCACACCGAGGGTACTTGGTTAATGGTGACCCTGAAAATTCAATACCTGCTTTTCAGACAGCGATTCATCATCATGCTGACGGATTGGAGTTTGATATCCATCTAACAGCTGATAAACAATTTGTCTGCTACCATGATGAATCTTTGAGTAAAATAGGAATGCACTCTCTAATTCGAGATCTAACAACAAAAGAAATCGAAGAAGTCGATTTAAATAATAAAGGGATAAAGATTCCATCACTGGAGGAAATTCTTGAATTATTTGCAAATAAGACTTTATTAAATATTGAAGTAAAATTCTTTGAAGGGGCTGTTCTTCTAATCGACCTTCTAAACCAATATGATGTTAATTTTGATATTTCTAATTTAATAATATCATCATTTAATATTCAACCTCTTAAGGAAATTAAAAGACATAATGAAAATGTCCCAACAGCTCTACTTTGTCATCTCCCGAAGATAGATTTAGCATTAGAATTAAAATGTGACGCTATTCATCCATTTTATGATCCTGTGCCTCCTGAAAAAATCAAATTACATTCAAGAACACTAACACAGGTATATTTTGACTATTTAACATCAAGAGGCTTTAAAGAAGCAAAAAATTCTGGATTGCATATTAATTTATATCCAGTAAATGATGAAAATTATCTTAAAAAGGCATTCAAGCAAAATATTGATGGCATTATTACCGATAATCTTGAAAAAGCAATTAATAAAAGAACAGAATTCATGAAAAGATAATTATTTGACATGTAATTCCAAAGGTGAAGTTCATATTTAATGTTCTTTATGAATTTAAGAAGAAAAAATCTATAATTTTATAATCCTTTCTTGTTATTTTAGATGATTAAATTCAAAAATAGAAATTTAATGGAAATCTATCTTCCTTTATGAAACATCTACAAGAGAATTAATACGTTCAATTGCGTCAGATATTTTCTCTAATCCATCAAATGAAAGAAAAATGGCGTGTTGAGGACAGATCTCGACACATCTACCACATCCACGACAAAAATCAGAAATAATGGCTTTTTTGTCTACAAGTTGAATGGCTTTTACAAAACAAATGTCTTTAGTGCATGTTCCACATCCTATACATAAATCATGATTCACCTCAACCATAACTCCAGGCATCTTTGTTACTTTGTTTGATATCTTTTTAGATACATAGGGGAGGATACGCCATAAACAACAACATTCACAACAATTACAGATAGTAAGCAACTTTTCACCTGGACCTACTTTTAACCAGAAGGTATCTAACTTATTTCGACCTATTAGATGTATTAATCCGACATCACGACACTTCTTTACATGGGAATGAGCTTCCTTTTTGGAGACTTGTCTACCTAAACGAGGATCAATACTCATGGCTGCTTCTCCTAAGAATAAACATCCTAAATTAACTGGATAATCCTTGCAAGATGTCGAAGATCTACAAATACACCAATCCATGATCCAATGATAATTTGATTCATCTATGAAATGATCAACTACCTGAGAAGGTAATACCATGTCACCATGAAGTTCTATAGCTTTGTTTATTTGAATAACTTCATCTTTTGGTAGATATAATATATCATCTCCTTCAAAAAGCATGTGATCAACCATTCGTCCAATAATTGGAAATTTAGTAAATCGTGAAAACAAGAAACGCTGTGGAAAACCCTTTTTGATTAAATTAACAAACCACATTGGTCGAGGCAAACTAATAACATTCCTGAAATGTAATTAGATAAAAGGCATTTATTCGAAATAAGATATTCAACGATATTATTCTTTTGTATCACATTTTTATTCATTTTTCCATGATCAAAGTATAGACAAAATTTCTCCTTAAAATCCAAACAAAAGAGTTTAACTATTTTTAATTAACTATAGGAAGCTTTCTGTCTGTGTATTATAAAAAAATAGATAAAATTTCTAACATTTCTGAATTAACCGCCGCAGTAATTATGCACGCTTCAGTTGAAATTCCATTTTTTATTTTTCCCGTTATTCTACTTCTAGTAGGAAATGATTTATTTTCTGATGTCAACTCAATTGTATGGATCGGATTAGGATCTATAGGTACGTTAGGAACTTTAGCTGCTGGATTACCAGCACCAATATTTGGGTATTGGAGTGAAAAAATGAATTATGGTTCATTAATGTCGATAAGTGTAGTTTTAGCAGCCTGTGGATCCTTAATAATGTTTTTATGGGGAGATATTTATTTGGGATCAGTTTTAGGAATGATAATCCTTGGGATTGCACTAGCAATTTATCATCCGCCAGGATTGGCTTGGGTAACAAAGAAGTTTTATAATGAAGAAACCAATTCATATTCAACAAACTATAACAAAGCTCTTGCATTTCATGGTGCTGGAGGAACTATAGGAGCTTCTATTGGGCCATTATCTGTTTATTTTCTTATAGAATCTTTTTCTTGGCGAGAAATTTATTTATTTTGGGTTTTTCCTTTAGTTATAGTTGCCTTTCTCTTTTGGATATTGATTGGTCGGAAAAATTTAAATCAGAAATCAATTCCTATTAATTATAAAAAAAATGAGAAGGTTGATCAATATTCAAAATCTCAAGCCCGATATATTAGAATAATATTACTTTTTGGTTTTATCATTGCCATGTCCTTATCTAGAGGCATGATCAACTTTATAATCGCACCATTTCTATCGGAATCCAAAAATTTTCAAATTACAAAGGCAGCGTTGTTTATTGGAGTAACAACACTAATAGGAATCTTTGGACAACTCCTAGGTGGAATTACAGGAGACAAATTCAGTGAATCCTTTGTCTTAAAAATTAATGCATTACTCCAAGCTGGAGTTATTCTTCTGATTTATTTCTCATTTGGAGATATTTTAATTCTAGTTCTTTACATTGTATTATCTATGAGTAATTCTATTTTCTGGCCTTCAACAAATAGTTTAATTGCAAAGAACACCTTAAAACAAAGCTCAGCATTCGGAATAGTGATGTTTCTTGCAAATATAGTTGGTGCGTTTGGCCCACTAATCGATGGAATTTTTTTATTTTGGAATCTTCAGAAATATCTAAATATCTTTATTTTCGCTAGTCTCTGTTCATTTTTAGCTTTTATAATTCTTTGGATTTTTGATTTAAGAGTGAAAAAAATTCTATCATATACGTTTGAGTAAGAATTTTAAAGCACTTAGATCAGGAGGAATTGAATCATATACTTTAAAGGATCGAAATACAACTTCAGGATCTTTAAAACCTGTTCCAGTTATAGGAAGAATTATAACATCATTAGTATCGATGGTTCCATCATTAATTAATTCTTCTAAGCCTGCTAGAGCAGCTGTTCCTGAAGGTTCACCAAAAATACCCTCATCAGCTGCAAGCCAGTTTTGTGTCCTAAGAATGTCTTCCTCTTTGACTGCAACTGCAGTTCCTTTACTCTGATATATTGCTTCTAAAGCTTCATTCCCATCCCACGGATGAGGATCAGCTAATCCACCTGCAACAGTATTAGGAGTTTTATTCCAATCCAGAAAATTTAATGGCTCTATTTTTTGTTTTACAGATTCGACAATTGGTGCACATTCTTCAGGTTGGACTGCAACCATTTTCGGGGTATTAGAAATAAAATCCAGCTTTTCAAATTCTTCAAAACCACGATATGTCCCCGCAAGTAATCCACCACTTCCAGTGTTACAAATTACCCAATCAGGGACTTCCCACCCAAGCTGTTCACAAATTTCAAATCCAAGACTTTTAGTTCCTTCAAATTGAAAGGGATTAAAAGGGCCAAAGGAAGGACTGGGTGTCCATCCAAACTCCTTAAATGCCATTCTAAATAATACTACGGTAGGGTCTTCTCCTTCTTTTACAACAGATACGCGAACTACTTTTGCTCCTAAAAAGGTTAATTGTGCTATTTTACCTTGAGGAGCGGACTCAGGTACAAATACAACAGCTTTTAATCCAGCTCTAGCCGCATAAGTGGCTAAAGCTGCTGCTGCATTTCCACTAGATGCTGCAGTGACTGTTTTTGATTTTAATTCCCTAGCTTTTGAAACTCCAACGGAAATAGGTCTATCTTTGAAACTTCCTGAAGGATTTCCAGTTTCAATTTTTAAAAATAACCTTTTTGCTCCAATTTTTTTCGCTATTTTTTCAGCTTTGACTAATGGTGTTCCACCCGTCCCTAAAAGGATTAAATTCTTTGGATCCTTTAGAGGATAGAACTCAACATATCTTTCATGAGTGAATGGTCTCTCTATAAACAGCTTCTTTGTCACTTTTTCCTTCAATAATTCATAATTAAAAATAATCTGTAATCTATATCCACAATTACAATATTTAGTAATAAAATCTTCTTCATAAACCTCTTTACGACATTTTGGACACATTAGGTTAGGATTATAAAATGTTTCCTTATTATCCACTTAAAACACCTTGATTCATGAAAAAACTATAGGATTTTATTATAAAGCTACTCTTTCATTGAACAGTTTTATTAATTCATCAAGTTTAGGCGTCAGTTTATGGATTGAAGACCAGTAGGAATTATCATACCATTGTTGATTTAGCTCTTCTACATTTTTACCCTGTTGTTCTATCCATGTGAAATATTTTAAATTATGAACACGTTTCTTTTGAGGATACGAAAGTTCAAGGATATAATCAGTTTTTAATTGCTTGATAGATCTATGGTAATCAATTGCAGCATTAACTGTTTTATATTCACCATATTGGTTTCGTAATTCAATAACTCGAGAATGATACATTTCCATTGAATCGGTAAATACTGTTATAATTACATCTTTATTAGTCAATTCATAATATTTTGCTAATTTAATTGCGAAGAGAATATTAGCCATACTGGAAATCCCTAATAAAGGTAATTGACTAATAATATCTTCAGAAATTCCAACTTCTTTTTCTAAGTACTCCAAACCAGCTGATTCATTAAACAAACGAACCCAGTTCATAACATCATGATCATCAATAGCAACAATAACATCAGTGTTTTTAATATTGTGAATCCATGGAACATGTTTATCTCCTATCCCTTCAATTCTATGAGCTCCAAATCCATTCTCATACAGAGTAGGACATTGGACTGATTCACCTGCTGCGATAAAACTCGTTGGATATTCCTCTTTTAAGAAGTCACCACATCCAATAGTACCAGCACTTCCAGTCGTGAAACAGCATCCACGATATTTACTACTTCGAAGCTCTTTATCCAACACTTCTTTAATAGCGTTTCCTGTAACTTCATAATGCCATAAATGATTACCAAACTCATCAAATTGGTTGAATATTACAACTTGATCTCCTCTTTCTGCTTTCAGTTCATGGCATTTGTCATAAATTTCTTTAACATTTGATTCACCACCAGGAGTCGTGATTATTTCCCCAGATACTGTTTTTAACCATTCAAAACGCTCTTTACTCATTTCTTCAGGTAAAATTGCTACTGATTCACATCCGAGGATTGCTGAATCATATGCTCCTCCTCTACAATAATTTCCAGTACTTGGCCACACGGCTTTCTGAGAGGTGGGATCAAATTGACCAGTTACTAAACGTGGAACTAAACAACTGAAAGCTGCACCTACTTTATGAGCACCTGTTGGAAACCATTTTCCTATCAGGGCAATAATTCTTGCTTCTACTCCCGTCAGTTCTGAAGGAAGTTCAATATAATTAGCAATATCATTAAAACCTCCTCCTTTTTCCACAGATTGATTTTTCCATGTAATCCTGAAGAGATTCCTTGGCGCTACTTCCCATAAACTTAAAGTTTTTAATTCCGCTTTAATTGTCGCTGAAACCAATTTTTTCGGATTTTTTTGCTCTTCAAATGTTGGTATGATGATATTTCTGTCCTTTGCTCGTTTTACAGCTCGGTTTAGAATTTCTTCATTTAATGTAAGATCTATCATTCTATTTCACCAATATTTTTCCTTATAAATTAAACTTGAGATAAATTTTGTGAATAAAGGGAGAAAAGAAGATTAATCCCCTTATGTAATCATTATTTACTGAATAAAATAATCTATTAAGGGAGGTACAATCAATCTCTGTTCCTTTATATTTGTTTATTCTTCGATTGATTAGTTAAAATTCTAATTTACAAAAGCTATTACATTAATCATTCTAATCTAATTTTCATAAATCTTCCTTCTTTTCATTGT
This sequence comes from Candidatus Hodarchaeum mangrovi, assembly GCF_975850365.1. Classification (NCBI taxonomy): domain Archaea; kingdom Promethearchaeati; phylum Candidatus Hodarchaeota; class Candidatus Hodarchaeia; order Candidatus Hodarchaeales; family Candidatus Hodarchaeaceae; genus Candidatus Hodarchaeum; species Candidatus Hodarchaeum mangrovi. Next base: position 52,137 of record NZ_CDLCQJ010000144.1, read on the forward strand.
AATCGCTCCAATGGGGTATTTTGTAACACATAGTCCGTAACCAACGCATTTTTTACTTTGATAAACTAATTGATTATTAAAGAAGCTTCTTGCAGAAAAATAACAGTATTTAGAGCAACTTCCGCATGCTATGCACTGTTCTTGATTGTGAACGCTTACAAATTTACTAGTTAAAGCAATATTTTTGTTTTTCGATGAGAATGTTGCAATAAGACTGTTTGGAGCATTACACAACAACAGGGACAACAGGAGCAAATAACATAAAAATATTCAGAAGTTGGCGCTGTAATTAGTTGATGAATTAATCCTCTTTCATTCGCCTTTGAAAGAATTTTTTCAACTTCTTTTACTGTAGAATTTCTAGTAATTGACTTTTCTCCAATTTCACGTATATTTTTGGCATTTCCTACATGAATACATGTCCAGAGTTCGTTATCACATTTTTTCCTAGTCGCCCTACAATAACAATATCCAATAGAAAGTGATGGAATTTGCTTTATTATGTTTAAAATTTCTTCTGTGGAAGCTATACGGTTAACTCCATGTAAACTTATGTCTAAGGGTATAATTTTACTTCCATACACTTTTGAAAAGAAATCCATTTTTTTTAAATAATACTTAGAATTTAATTTGTTGTTATACCTGATAGCTTCAAGGATAGGAACTTCTACTGCTCCTAAAAGTGTACTAACAGTTTTTCCTATTTTTGGATCACGATTGAAAAACCTTTTCAATCTATTTTCTCTTTTTAAGACTTTTTGAACCTTCTAATCAGAAAGTTTGATTTAATGAAAAATAAATTCAATTTCTCCCAAAAGTCCAATTTTGTATTTTTTCTCCATTATAAAGGAATTTACCTTCAAGAATGTTATTTGTTGTTAATAGATATGGTGTAAAATAACGATCGCCATCCCACATTCTGTTATAAGGAATATCTTCAATATAAAACCATTTTAATTCTCCTTCAAGGTTTATAAATCCTTTTTTCTCGTGTACCACAGCCGTATATAAAAAAACCAACCAATTAAATGCTGGAATATCCTCTGAAAACTTATCACGATTAATTTCGTCAAAATAAATATATCCTCGATAATTTATATTCTGTGGAGTAAAGATGTAACCTGTTTCTTCCTTTAACTCCCGAATAATACATTCCAAGGGCGTTTCTCCAGGCTCCACCCTGCCCCCTACTCCTATATACTTTCCTGCATGGAAATCGTCCTTTTTTTTGTTACGATATAGTAGTAAAACTTCAAGTGCTTTCTTTGGGTTAATGTATATAACGTATGCAAGTGTAGCAAGCTTATGAGTAACCATAAACAATCAATGTACTCAAGAATCCGCAACTTTAAATGATAGATGACATATAAATAAAACGAGGTTAAAGCTAGAATTCAAAACGAAACATAAAATTATTTAATTTTCAGGAAGATCTATTATGACTTCTGCTATAGATTTAGTACATAAAGAAGTAGTAATCCGAAAAAGTATAATGGAAGACATTGATAGATTTATTGAAATTGAGAAAAAGTGTTTCAGCCCGAAATTTCGTTATGAATATTCTATCCTGTTTTCGCTTTTGTATATGTACCCAAAATTCATAACTTATAGTGCGTGTCTAAATGAAAAGGTCATCGGATATATTTCAGGGGAATTAGATGAAATAGATCAGTCAATTTTTAAAATTGTTACTATTGCTGTCGAACCTGAATTTCAACGTAAAAATATTGCTACTCAACTTCTTCAAACACTAATTGAAACTATTAAAAAAACCTATAAGATTTCACGTGTTGAATTGCATGTCTATTCTAAAAATCAACCTGCTATTGACTTTTATAGCTCTCATGGGTTTAAAATTCAAAAGGAAATAAAAAATTATTATTTCCGACGGGCCCATGCTCTTTTGATGGGAAAGGAACTCAAGTAGACAGAAAATTTTTAGAGATTATTTGATAAAATTTCTATTATCCTTGAAAAAACTGATCCAGCTTTTTCTCGGATAATGATGGTAGCATCATCATCATAGTGAGTTTCATCTTCATTAATGATCACTAATTTCGATCCATTTAACAATGCTAATCTTGGTAAAAACACAGCTGGAGCTACAGAAAGGCTGCTACCTACAACTATTACTAAATCAGCCTTTGAAATTTCTCTACTAGCCTCATAGAATATATTATCTGGTACAGGTTCCCCAAATAAGATAACATTAGGTTTAATTAACCCAGTACAAAGTGTACAGCGAGGTGGAATGCCCTTCTCATTAATAAGATCTGTAATTGCTTTATGATGATAGATCTTCCTGCAATTCAAGCACTTCCCAAACTCACCAGAACCATGGAGTTCTAAAACGTTTGTACTCCCAGCTTTTGTATGTAAAAAATCAATATTTTGAGTAATCACAGTTTTTAGATTAAAATTTTTCTCTAGAAATGCCAGTCCTTTGTGTGCAGCATTGGGTTCAGCATTTTGGATTAATAAAGACCCTTCCCGGTGCATTTGCCAAAATTTTTCAGGATGAGCTAAAAAGGAGGAATATTGAGCATATTCTGCTGGATCATAACGTTCCCATAATCCGCCAGGACTTCTAAAATCGGGAATTCCTGATTCAGTACTAATACCAGCACCTGTAAAGGCAACTATATAATTAGAATTTTTAATAAGACGGATTATTTCTAGGATTAAATTTTCACTTATCAATGATTTCACTGACATTATGGAATATAAGTATATACTGCAAGGCTTATTTGCTCATTAGAAGTACCATGCAGTGTAAAATAGTCCACTGCAGGTAATTCTGTATACTTAATAGAAATATCTACCTTTCCTGTTGTTTTTTGTAGAATTCCTGAATCATCAAATGAGAAAATGGTTAAATTAATGTCCTCATTTTGTTCTAGTGAAAAAAAATTACTGAAAATAATAATAGGAACCTCAGGAATAAATGATTGTTTTTCTTTCATTGATGGAATTTTAATAAATCCTGATTGGGGATATCTCTGGGTTATATGTCCTTTATAGTGTATCCGAAATCCTAGAGGTCTGAGTGTATTTGTTATAGCCAATAAACGGATTTTAAAAACTGCTACTTTAGGAATAAAAAAGTCTCTCAATACTCTAAAAGTAATTTTATGCTTGTGGACACGTAATTGGGTTCGCCCAAGAGTAATATTGATCGCATCAGATAGTGGTACAAACCGAATTTCATTTGATTTTAAGTCACGGGCCCAGAGAGCACCCCCTATATTAATATTTGTCAAATAATATAATTCTTTTTCTGTAATAGTTGAATTAATGTCCTCAAGATAATCAAGTTCACGTTGGATTTGAACTTTCTCCATTTTTGATTCAATAAGATTTTGAAGGTATTGCACCTTATCGTGTGGTGTACCAACCATCGCTAATATGCGTACTTGGGTATCACCATGATTAAACTTTGTATAGTACCTTGAAATGATTCCACCAGTTGAATACGCAACGATACTTATCCTATGAGCAGTTGTGACTTCCTGTATATAATTAACAATTTCTATTAACTTATCAGCTCCTTGTTTGAGATCATCCATTTCCCAAGTGTCAATAGCAAACAAGGAACGAAATCCATAATACCAAAGTTCACGAGCAAACCAATTAAAAATCGTATGGGATGTCCCATGCCCATGAATCATTAAGATTGGCTCATTAAACCGAGCTTTTTCATCACCCGCTGGAATATATTCCCCTGATTCGTCATCAGAGAGATAGCTAAATCTAAAACAAATAGGTATTTCTGATATTTGAATCCAGAAGTGGTCTAACTCTTTTAAACGTTGAGTCTCCGACGTGACATCCACAAATTTTGGACGTTTAAATATTGGCGACATAATAGACACTTTTGATTACTAATAAAATTCAATCGTTATAAAGGTTTTAAACAGTTAATTAAACTTGACTGTTTATTTCATTGTTCAAACTTTACCGAAGTTTATTAACAATTTTTCTTTGAATTCTGCTGATATATTAATGTCAATTTCTTAAAGATTTTTCATGAATGAATTTAAATTGATAAATTAGGGTAAAAAAACGATAAAGGAATTTACTGGCATTTTCCGCACCTTTTGGGCCTTCTTTTTATCATTCTGTTATTATTTAATTCCTTTCTCTTTAATTACTAACCAATTATGTTAAGAATTTCCCATGGGTTTATTATTATCTTAGATTCTAACTGGAACTCTAACATTTAGATTTCTTGGAGCGGTATAATCTATTTAATAGCTCACTACCTGATTCTATAAGAAAAATTGACCTTAGAAAAAAATTAAGGATCTAAAGATACATCTATTTTTAGATATATCACGGATCCGTTGACTAAATACTTTTTTCCTTGAATTTTAGCTGATTCTATGATGGTGTGCCCAATAGTCTCCTTAAGTATAAAATTACTAAATTGTTCAATACTTTGGATCAATTTTAAATCTGATGTAGTGTAAAGGATATTGATTGGAGTTTCTAAGTTCAAATAATGGCTTTTTCTAAGATTTTGAACAATCCTTACTATTTCACGGGCATTTCCTTCGTTTTCTAACTCAATGGTTATCTCAGTTCTTAAATAAAGACGAAATTTTCCATTAAAAGTAGTTGATATGTAATCCTCAGTGGAAACAGGAAAATTGAATTTTCGACATAAATTTACATTTTTTACATTCAACTCTTTTTTAACAGCTTCAATAAGCTGATCTTCCCACAAGGTTTGAGTAAATAATAACTCAAAACTTTCAACAACTAGATTTGAGAGAGGTTGTCTTAATTTAATTTTAGCTTTACTTCTAAGCGATCTACCTTGTTCAATTATTTCAAAAAAGCTATTTACATCATTAATTGCTTCATTAGAGGTATTTACCACTTCAAGGTCTTTAAAAAGAAACAAATGAACGCTTTCAGGCAAGGTTTGATCTAAAGGAAAACGAAGACTTTGATAAAGTTTTTCTGCAAAGAAGGGCATAAATGGGGAAAGAAGTACACTTAAATTTATTAGTACGGTATATAAAGTGGAGTAAGCTTCTTCTTTTTCTTTCAGATCACCCTCTGTTTTCCAAAATCGTCTTCTAGAAACTCGAATGTATTTATTGGTAAGATCATCAAAAAAACTTTCTAGGGCATAAACTGGAGATCTTAGATCACCTAAAGCAAAAGCTTGATGATACTGTTTATTCAGCTCTTTTAAACGTGATAATATCCATTGGTCGAATACATTTTCCGATTTTTTCTTGAGCTGTGATATTTCTTGAATATCTAAAGATGCAAGATTAACAAAAAATCTCACTGCATTCCAAACTGGGATAAAACGGCTTTTGAACTTTAAAGCATCTTCAAGATTAAAATTCAAGATTGTATCAGCTTTTTGACAGGCATAATACCATCTCATTGAATCAGAACCAAGTATCTTTCTAGTCTCATCAAAGCTTAATGTTTTATTTGTAAATGCAGATTTATGCATGTCGCTTCCATCTTGATTCTTAACAGCCTCATAGACCATAACCCTCTTATAGGGGGCTATTCCCTCAAGTGTAACTGACATAAAGAGTAAGGAATAAAACCATAATCTAACTTGTTCAACCATCTCACATACTAAGTCAGCTGGAAACCATTCTTGCCAATATTTTCTATCATTAAGGTAATTAAGGGTAGAAAAGGGAACAATCCCAGCATCCAACCAACAATCACCTACTTCTGATATTCTGGAGACAGCTTTGCCGCATGAGGGGCATTTAATCTTTATTCTATCAATCCAAGGTTTATGAAGTTCTTGAAGTTCTTTGAAATCATTTTTATTCAGAATAAACGCTTTCAACTCATCCTTATTGCCTATTACAGTAAGTTTTCCACAGGAACATGGATAAAATGGAAGTGGAAGACCCCAAAATCTTTTCCGAGATATACACCAATCTCCCATGTTAATCAACCAATCATCCATTCGTTTTTCTGCATATTCTGGAATCCAATTAACCATAGAATTGGCTTGACGTAATAATGGCTTAATTTCTCCACATGAAATAAACCATTCTGAGACTAATTTGAAAACTAATTCTGTTTTGCATCTCCAACATACTGGATATCGATGTTCTATCTCCTCAACTTTAAATATGAAGTTCTTTCGTGATAAATCTGATAATATTGGATCCTTAGCTTCTTGTACGGATAAATTTTTGAAAGGTGGGACAATTAGTAATCCTTGTTCATTAATAGGACAAAGAATGTCTAATTCAAGCATATTGCCAAGTTCAAAGTCTTCCGCACCACATCCTGGAGCTATGTGCACAATTCCTGTTCCTTCGGTTATTAAAACATCCTTCCAGCATACTATCTTGTGTTTAATGTTTCCTTGAAATGAAATTTCTTCAAAAGGTCCAATATATTCCTTATTTTCCAAATCTCTTCCTTTAAAAATGTTAATAGTTTTGTAATTTGTAAAAAGACTATCTACAAGGGATTCAGCTACAATAAATTCTTTTTTTTCAGCTTTAATTAGTAAATAATTTGAAGTTGGATTAAC
>NZ_CDLCQJ010000145.1:0-30032 GCF_975850365.1 Candidatus Hodarchaeum mangrovi
CACGCTTAGATTTAAAGTTATTTATCTACCTTAATTCTCGCTAATAGTATAGAATTTAGATTTCTCCCATATACAATTTTTGATGAATTCCTTTACATTTTTCAGTTAGAAAAAGAGAAATGAATTCATTTATCTCGTTTAGTCATTTTAATTTAGCTTTAACTAAGAATTTCATCCACTCTAGTAATTTCTAGAGCTTTATTAAAATAAAAATTTATAAGTGCAAAAAGCAAATATTCTACAGGTCTTTTCATATTTCCTTTAGAATTATCCGTTTGAACTATGATGAAATATTTAATCACAATATTTTTGTTTGTCTTGGTTCTTCTCTCTGGTAGTGTCTCCTCTACGAATGAGATTGACATTGATTTGGTTATTTTTAATCATACCATTAGCTGGGGTTCATGTCCAGTTGGAGAAGGAGGTCACGGTGACTTCTACTCCTCGAGTAAATTCTCTTTAGGTATTGCCAATAATGGTTCTCAAACGTTTAAAATAGAGGAGATCATTCTTAATTTCACTATTTTAGGAACGGAATGTGTTGCTTCGACACAACAACAACAGATTAAGGAGGATGGATTACCTGTTTCTCTATCTCCTAATTCTTATATGATAGTTAATATCACCTGTCCTTCTAATAATATTCGAATCAGAATTGTTCTAATCGTAGATCAAACAGCTATAGATGTTGGAGAAGTCATTGCTTATGGTCAGGTTAATAAGGTTTATGTCCATTGGGATGAATGGAAGGATTATATTTTTTATACTTCCCCTCATGAGGTTAATTTCCCCTCATTCTATCTTTCAGAGTTCCTCATTATTCTTTTCTTTTTTTCCAGAATTCTAAAAAAACAATAATGTTTCTTCTCTATTTATCTTCGATATAAGGAAGAAAATTTTAAATTTCTTTTCATTATATCCAAAGATCATGATTCATTTTATTTATTTGATTTCTTTATTAATTGCGATTCCTATTTTCACAATGACGACTAAGAATTCAGCAGTATCACGAACTGAATCAGTAGCTATTTCCAAATCAGTAGCGATCTCTATTAAACTTAAAATGGCTGAAAAAGGTTCTCTTCGTGTTCTTCCAATTAGAATCTTTTCTTTTGCTTCTAAAAATAGAGTATCTGCTTTTTTTTCGTTCTCAAGGATTGTTTCTTTATTTGAGAGTATAATTTCGTCATTTTCTCCAAGATTTTCAATCGAAATCCAAACTATTCTAATTGAATCGTGAATTAAATTCAAAAGTTGTTTAAAATATTCCAAAATTTTTATAGGGACTTCATCATCTGTATTATTCAGCAAATGCAATGATTTCATACTTGATTTCATTAAATTGATTGTTGAATCATCAGATTTTAACAATCGAAATAAATTTTGACGTATTGTTGAGGGTAAAAAACCCTTTGCAATCTCATTTCCTAACCTAATCTCGATTTTGTCTGCATCACGTTCTAAACTTATAATTCGATTTATTATAGATTTTAATCTTGGATCTTGAGGATTATTCTCTCTTGTGATTATATCTAGATATTCTTGTCCAGCTGCAGTAGCATCAAAGACCTTTATTGCATGTTGTAAAAGTAGCTGCTTGATTTTTGTATTTCTTCTTTCTTTAAACCATTTCAGCATACTTTTTTCTTTTTTACTCAAGAGAAATTTCCTCCATTAATCCATCTTCGGGAACGGGGAATAATTGTGTTCTTAAAGGGTCAAATGACACATATACCAATGTATTTAGTTTTAATGGCCCTTTGAAGTCCGCTAGTATAATATCATCAGTTCTCAATCGAATTTGTAATCTATAGAAACTTCCTGCAAACCTAGAGTCAATTATTTTTCCTTTAATGCTTTCTTCACCACTTTTTCTCCTACTTATTCTTACATTCTCAGGTCTTACTGCCAAGACTAATGGTTCACCAATATTTTTATTCTCTTGATTCTTCATTTTTAAAGTAACATCATTTCTTAATTTAAGCTGAACAGAACCATCAAATTTATCGGAGATATAGCCTTCAATAAAGTTTGTTTCTCCTACAAAATTCAAAGTAAATAGTGAATTAGGGTATTCGTACATATTTTTTGGAGTATTAATCTCATGAATGCGCCCATTTTTCATTAATACTACACGATCAGAGATTGATAGACATTCTTGTTGGTCATGAGTAATATGAATGGCAGTTAATCCAAGATCTTTTACAAGACTTCGTATTCTATAACGTAGATCTGTTCTTACTTTAGCATCTAAAGCAGAAATTGGTTCATCAAGAATTAATAGCTTAGATCCTTTTGCGATCGCTCTAGCTACTGCTGCTGCCTGTTGGGCACCACTCGATAATTGACGAGGATACAAATTCTTTTCTGCTAATATATTAACCAGTTCTAACGCTTTAATTGTCCTTTTATCAATCTCTTCCTTTGAAACCTCGGTCATTCTACTTGGAAATTCAACATTTTCTTTAATTGTCATATGAGGAAACAATGTAATACTTTGAAATACCATTGCAAAACCACGATCTTCAATGGGAAGATCTATTATATTCCTTCCATCTATAAGAATTTCTGATCCTTCATCAGGTTCTACAATCCCTGTAATACAGTTTATTAGAGTAGTTTTGCCACAACCCGATGGTCCGAGAATGCCAACATACTCCTGGTCCTGAATTTCTAAATTAACTTTAATTAGAGCTTTTACATGCCCAAAAGTTTTGGAAAGGTTTTTAATTATAATATTTGGCATTATCTTTCCCTCTCATAAGGATTGAGGCTATGCGGACTTATGTATACAATTACTTCATCCCCAATTTTGTAAATATCACTATCATATGAGGAAATCCGTGCAATAATTGGATGGGTTATGTCTTTTATTTGAATCAATAAATTTGTAAATTTTCCAAGGAAAATTTGATCAGAAATTATCCCTTGAAACGAATTATCACCTGTGAAATCTTCCACTTCTTCTATCGACTTCTTTACTGTAATATCTTCAGTTTTCACAAGAACTTTAACAACATCTCCTGGTTTTAATTCTGAGGGCTTACACAATAATTTATGACCTGAAACAAGTGTTACAAATGTACATTCTTCAGTGACTTCTGTAACCTCTCCCTCAAAAATTGTGGATTCTCCAATAAAATAAGCTGAAAAATAATTTTGAGGTTTATCATAGATTTTGTATGGTTTCCCCATTTGAGAAATTTTTCCATCTTTCAGAATTAAAATACGATCAGCAACAGCAAGAGCCTCATCTTGGTCATGTGTCACATGTAAGGTGGTTATACCTAGTTCCTTTATCAATGCTCGAATTTCTGTTCTTAATTGGATATTTAATCTTGCATCTAGAGCCCTTAATGGTTCATCTAATAGAAAGATTTTCGTATCAGCAGCAATAGCACGTGCTAACGCACATCGTTGCATCATTCCCCCCGATAATTCATTAGGAAAAGCATCATAACGATCTTTAAGTCCAACCATATCCAAGACTTCAGTAACTAATTGAGACATTTCTTCTTCGGTCTTCGTCTTTTTAACCCTTGGAGAAAATAAAATATTATCACGTACATTTAAATAGGGGAATAGTGAATAATTCTGAGGTAAATATGCCACTTCTCGATCTTCAGGTGGTAATTTTAATAAATCAAAATCATCCAGAGAAATTCTTCCTGTGTGTGGTTTTATTAATCCAGCTATTGTTCTCAACAGCGTTGTTTTTCCAGCACCTGTCGGACCTAAAATAACTAGATATTCCTGAGGATGAATAGTTAGATGAATGTTATCCAAAACAACTTTCTTACCAAATTTCACAGTTAGGTTACGGATCTTTATAGAATTTTTAGAATATAAATTCCATAGATATTTTCGGAATTCACTCTGTCCTGCAAGATCCCATGGAAGGTATTCTTTAACTAATGGTTTTGTTGCTCCGTTATCGTATAATTCCTCGTTTCCATTACTCAATTTATTCCCTCTTAGTCTTTTTCTGTCCGAAAACTGCTCGTAACGTGAATATTACTAGACTAGTAATTATGATTAAGACGATTATTGCCAGAGAAGCTCCAAAATATTGATTTTCACCAATCAACCTTACAATAAATATAGGAGCAGTTTCAAAATTTGAAGCAACAGCTAAAGTTGCACCAGTTTCTCCTACACTTCGTGTAAAAGACATAATTATTCCTGCAATAATTGAGAATTTTATTATTGGTAAAGTAATTAAAGTAAATATGTGAAAAGATTTCGCTCCTAAGGTTCTTGCAGTATCTTCATAGGATAAATCTAAATCTTCTAATCCTCCAATAACATTTCTGACAATGAAAGGGAAAGTCATAGCTGAATGAGCCATTATAACAAAGAATAATTCGTTCACAATTAATTGTTGCCCACCCCAAAATAATCCGACAGAAAAACCCAAAGCAGACGATGGGACAACATAAGGAACATCAACCAATATATCAAAAAATTTACTGAATCTACTTTTCCTTCGAGAAATAAAAATCCCCATAGGAACTCCTAGAATGACATTCAGACAAGTTGCTATACCACCTACCAATAATGAATTGACAATACTCTGAACAAATCGTCCCCAATCAATGATTAACGGAGGCCCAGTTATTCCAATTGGTATATATAATATTAGGAAGAAGGATGGAACAATGACAAAAAAGGTGAGGAAAAGAAGTGTTATTATATTTCTAGATTTTACACTAAATTCAGAACTCAATTTTTTTTCAGTTGTTGTCCAGACTCTTTTTACCGGAACTTTTCCCTTTCTAACAATTAATCGTGATGCTGTCATTAAAATAAGTGCCATTAATATCATTGTAACACATAAAAATGCTAAGGGGGGAATTAAATCAAGATTAATTCCTTTAACAATGTCAATGTCGTGTTTCCATGTTCCAATTAAGACTGTTCCAGTCCATACAGAAATCTGGGTTGCAGATAGAACTGCCATGACCCCTCCTGTATCACTCAGACTCTTTGCTAAACTCAATATTAAAGCAGTGACAACACCTGAACGAAATAATGGCATTGTGATTGTACGAGCTGCAGTAAAAGCTGAGGCTCCACATGTTCGACCTGCTATTTCAAGATAGACATCAATTTCCTCTAAAATTGCCGCTAATGATCTAACTACATAAGGAAAAGTAGTAGTAAAATGAAATAGAATGAGTATTGGAAGAGCAGAAGTGATAATTCCTAAAGAAAAAGGTGGAGCGGTAACATCAGGCACTTTCCCCCAAAACAATGCAACCGAAAGACCAAGTCCTGCTGTTGGAACAGCTAAAGGAAGCTCAATGAATGTATTTAAGATATTTTGAACCCGTACAGAAAGCTTTCCTCGTACTAACATCCAAGCCAAAGGGATACCAAATATCAGGTCAGTGATTGAAACAATAACTGCAACACTAACTGAATAATACAAAGCTTCAGCAATCATAGTGAATGATTCTGGTTCTGCTTGAAAATAAGCGATTACAAGATCAAATTTCTCAAAAAGATAAAATAATACATATATTGTTGGTGTTAGAATTAGAAATAGAAAAAAAATTAGAATCAAGATATAGAAAGCATTTATAATTTTCTTATTACTACTTAGGGCAGAAAGATAGTCAATAATACTAATTGACCTATAATTTTTGATATTTTTGGTCATGGCTTTTCGCCTTTTAAAACTATCTTACTGGTGCTGCCATAACAATAGAGTAAAGATAATCTGAGGCCTTGCTGCAGGCATCAGAAGCATTCTCAAGTGCTTTTGCTGTATCTAAGGAAAGAAATAAAATTGCATTATCGAGCTGGGTTCCTAGTTTAAGAATTGTTTCTTTGGCTAGGTAATATACCTCATCACCTTGACGTTCAAGTTTTTCTATTTTATTTCTATTAGAAATAACCTTATCATCATTTACTCCTAGATATTGAAGGGTTTTAGAAAAAATCTCAACAGAATCTTTAGTTATTATTGATAATTGAATAAGATAATCGTGTAATTTATCAGGATAATTTAATTTTAAATTAAGAACCAAATTTGCATTTTTGGAGGCTGTTTTAACCCAATTTGCTGCTTCATCAATTCTTCGTATCATCCTAAACAGATCTTCTTGAACATTTGGTGGGAATTCCCCATGAATGAGCTCTCTTTCTGCCAAAACATCTTGCAGCTGATCAGCTTGTTCTTCAAATGCAGATATTTTACTTATTATCTCGACAGGATTTTGAGTGAGTTCACCTTTCAATGCTTTGTATAAGTTAATAGATTCGCTACATGTTCTTTCCACAGCTTTTGTGTGATCAATTAAGATTCCCTTAACTGTTATATTTTTATTTGCTTTAAACCAATGTAGCAAACTTCTCTTTTCAACCATGAGTTTTCCTCTCTTCAGGTTATTGAATATATAAAAAATTTAGAAAATAATGCCACCAGGAAAACAAAAAAATAGGAGATTTTTAAAATTCCTATAAGAAAAATAAGGAAATCAATTACCTAACAGTACTCTATATAGTAAGATTACTCATTTGAAAATGAATAATCTAGTGTTTATCTATTTGTGATGAATCTGATAGATTTTTTTAAAATATTATCTTATAATTAAGACATTTGAAGTAAGGAAAGGTTTAATTGCTCTTCTTTTGTGAATAATTCTTTTATAAAGAAGAATACGAGAATTATTGATCCGATGAAACCTGAAGTTAATATCATCAAAAAAATAACAATTTGATATGCTGCTGCTATTAGTGGGTTTGCACCTCCAATAATCATTCCACTCATTAAACCTGGAATAGTCACAATGCCTAAAACCGCAACACGATTTGTTGTTGGTATCATTGCTGCACGATAAGATTCCTTTGTTATACTCTTAATACTATTCCAAGGAGAATCACCTAAACTTAATGCTGCTTCGATATTCCCTTGACTCTTTTTTACATCAGAAATAAGCCGTTCTAATACAATTCCTGTCATTACCATGACATTTGCAATAACCATTCCCCCCATAGGAATGATATATTCTCCTTTCAAAGGAATTATCTCTAAAATAACAGCCATAGAGATAATAGAAAGACTACCAAATGTGATAGCAATCGATTCTATAGTAAATACCTTAGGATAAGGAAATCGTTGTTTAACAGTGTAAGCAGCGAAGAAACACATGAATAGTAACACAATTACCAACAAAAAAATCTCAGTTATCGCAAAAATAACAACGAGAATTAATGCCATAATAAGAATTTGTACTAGACCCCGTGTAAAACTCCAGATAAACATTTTTTCTAATCCAATTTGTTGCCATTTAGTTAAGGCTATTAAAAGAATTAAAAGAATAATAGAAATCGATAAACGTTGAAGGATTTCAGTTATTATTTCTATTCCTGGTAAGATCATCATTTTTAGTTTTCTCCATGAATAGATTTTGCTTTAAAAAATCGACGAATTTCTTTTTCGTCATATCTATCAAAAAAGGTTTTAGTGTTTATTTTTTCAATTAATCTTCCATTTTTTAAAAATAGTAGCTGATCTGTCAATCTTTTAGTCTGTTCTAAACTATGAGTGACAATTATGATCTTAATCTTTTCTCGTGCAAGTTCTCGTAATGTAGTTTCGAGAATTTCTTCTGAAACAATATCTAGAGAGCTAGTGGGTTCATCTAATAACAATATTTGAGGATTATTAGCAAGTGTCCTTCCTAAAGAAACTCTTTGTTGTTCTCCGCTAGAGAGATTCTCTACATTTAGATTTAAGAATTCAGGAGGGAGAGCTACACGAGATAGAAACGAATAAAGCTCGTCAAGAGAATATTTTATTTTCCAAATATTTGGTCCATATAATAGGTTATCTTTTACTGTTCCTGGAAATAGAAAAGGTCTTTGTTGAACTAAACCAATTTTTTTCCTTAATTGTTTAACAGGTATGAATGTGGTATCTTCTCCATTGAATAAAATTCGACCTTTTGTAGGAGATATAAGTCTATTAATCAATTTAAGGAATGTAGTCTTTCCAGATCCGCTAGGGCCTACAACACCTGTTATACCCTCAGATTCTACCTTTACAGAAATATTCGATAGAATATTTTTCTCGTTAAAAGAATATTGCACATTTTCCAAACATATAGGACATTTATGATTAAATTCAAGCATGATAAGTCACAATTTAAAGACATTGAAGTATTTATCTCCTTGTTAACATGAAATAATACTTTAATCATAATTAAATCTAGGAATTACCTTGCAAAAGAAAAGTAGTGACAGAGTTGGTAAGGTATTGAGCAATCTCATCAGATCTTTTTGTAAACCAAATTGAGTCTAGAAGTATCTTTTTATTTGAATAATCCAATAAGTTTAGATCTCTTTTCGAGAGGATAAAGCGCTTTGGTAAATTCAACTCTTTACTGATTTCATTTCTCCAAATCAATAAATGCTGTTTTAATACTGGCAATTCATTAAAAGGAGGATTATTATTGTTATGTTTTGTTCTTATTTCTTCAAAAGTTTCAGAAGGGAGAGATTTTATGTTCTCTAAAACTTCATGAATTGCCTTTATGTCCTCTGAAGATAGGTATTTTTTTCGTTGTAGTAACTTTTTACGTTTTTCAGGAGTCACGATAACTAAATTTATAAGAGTTTGGTTATTGAAAATGAAAAAGGAGGGTTTATTCCTTTTTAAAGCGATTTCATCACGAATTTTTGCTATTCTAAAGAGTTGGAGTTTTTGGATCTCAGTTAACTCACTAAAACCTTTGATTCGAATAACGGAAAAAGGATTGTACTCTAAAGATGGGAGATCTTCTTGAATTTGATTATGAATGTAATAAAGAAATAATTCTCTTTTCTTCCTGATGATCTCATCTAATATTTTGTTATATAATGGAATAAACCAATAGATTTCTTCGCTTGCATACTTAATTTGAGAATTTGTTAAAGGTCTTTGACACCAATTACTTTTTTGTTGTTTTTTAGGTTTAACATAATGAATTTTTAATTCTTGATTAACAAGGTCTTCCAAACTAATGGTAGCGCGATAGCGTTGTAAAAGTGAAGAAGCAGCTTGAATATCAAAAATTCCCCTTATTTCAATATTATGATAATCTTTAAAATAAAATAGATCCCATGGTGAATCAAAAAATATTTTTGTTATTTGGCATGATGTTAAAACATTGGATAATGAGTTTAAACTCCTGATAGAATTAAGATCAATCAGAAAAACATATTCAGTTGTTGCTAATTGTAAAAGACATGGTCTTTGATAGTAAACTGATTGATATGAAGCTCTTTCTTGGTCTATAGCAATTTTACTTAATTGTTTTGTTGGATCCTGAAAAATTTCAGCTAATAGTTGTAATTCCCAATTCTTTGATAAATAATAAACAGGAATATTCTTAACAACAGAAATTTGTTTAAATGAAAGAAGCGTGGACACTTTAAAACCCATTTACCTACATTCATAAAAATTCAAAGGAAAGATTAAATTTTATTATTGAAATTTTACAAGATGGGAGAATTTACCAACAAATATGAGTGAATTAAAAGGATATCCACATTATTCTAAGGTGAATTAAAAATAATGACAAAATCATTAACAGAGCTAAAACCATATCATGTATGGAGATTATTTGAAAAAATATCCTCTATTCCCAGACAATCAAAGAAAGAGGATTTAATACGAGTGTGGGTTAAAGAGTGGGGAAAGAAAAACGAGATAAAATTTGAAGAAGATCAAGTGGGTAACCTTCTTCTTCATCAAAATGCAACTAAAGGATTTGAGTCATTTCCAGGAGTAATTCTCCAAGCTCATATGGATATGGTTGCACAAAAAACACCTGATTCCAATCATGATTTTAATAAAGACCCCATTCAAGTAATTATAAATGAAAATTTTGTAAGGGCTGAGAAAACCACGCTTGGTGCTGATAATGGAATTGGTATGGCAATGATCTTAGCTGTTTTAATAGATCCAACTGTTAAACATGGGCCTGTTGACATATTACTAACAGTTGATGAAGAGACAGGATTATCAGGAGCTTTTGCATTAAAATCCTCTTTTTTTCAATTTAAAAATTTAATAAATTTAGACAGTGAAGATGAGGGTGAGATTACTACAGGTTCAGCTGGTGGGGGTGACACAAAAGTGACTTTCTCCTGTAATCTTTTTCCAGCAAATGATCTTCTAGGTTATCAAGTATCAGTAAATGGATTGAAAGGAGGTCATTCAGGAATAGATATTCATTTACCTAGATTGAATGCAATAAAAATTTGTATAGATATTGTAGAACAACTTCAAAATCAAGGAAAAGATGTATTCATTGAAAATATTCAGGGAGGAAGTGCACATAATGCCATTCCTCGTGATTGTACAATTAATTTTGGATTAAGAAGTGAAAAAGATTCTAAAAAAGCCATAGTTGAAATCATTCGTGAAAAAATAATTCAGTATAGAAAAATCGATCCAAAAATAGTAATAAATCTAGATGAGACTAATATAAAGACCTACATAAAAGAATCAAAGAATATTATTGAATTTTTATCTACTATAGAACATGGACCTCTTATATTTTCAAAATCAATTCCTGATCTTGTCGAAACATCAAACAATTTAGCTGTAGTAAAGTCAAATGGAGACTTTGTAGAAATCTCAGTAAGTAGCCGTAGTTCAATTAATTCTGAATTAAATCATGTCAGATCAAGAATTAAACGGTTAAGTGAAAAGTTAGGAGGATCAATCGAATTGGGAAAGGCTTACCCAGGTTGGAATCCTGATTTAAATTCATCTCTTCTAAAACTAGTTCAAAGAGAGTATTCCCGAGAATATCAAAAAGAAGTAAAATTAAAAGCAATCCACGCAGGGTTAGAATGTGGCTTATTCAAAGGAATTGTACCAGATCTTGAGATAGTGTCCTTTGGTCCTGAAATTAAAGGCTCCCATTCACCTGATGAACGTGTTAATATTAGATCGGTTGAATTAATCTGGAATGTACTTTGTTCAGTTCTTGAAAAATTTAATGAAATAGAATCAATTTGAACACAAGGTGAAATGTATGGAACTGAAATTGAAACAAGAAGTATTTGATGAAATTAAATCAAGATTTGAAAAATCAATTCTAGAAAATCAATTTTCAACTTCTTATAGTCTTTATAAAAAAATAGTAGATGAGCTAGCCAATATTTCTTATTTTAACTGGACTGGAATTTATCTATTAAACTCTACTGAAGATCAATTAGAATTGGAGTACTATGTGGGGAAACCAACTGAACATACTACCATAAAAGTTGGTGTGGGAGTCTGTGGATCAGCAGTAACAGAAAATACCGATAAAATTATAGCAGATGTTCGAAATGAAGAAAATTATCTTGCTTGTTCATTACAGACACGCTCTGAGATTGTAGTCTTGATTAAAAATAATCATCAGATTATAGGCCAAATAGATGTAGATTCTGATTTAGTGAATGCTTTTAATGAAATAGATCATGAGAATCTTAAAGATATTGCAAATCTCATTGTTAAAGGATTAAAAACTCTTTAATCTTATTTTAATGATCAGGGGAACTTGTCTTGATAGAGATAGTTAAATATAGACCTCAATTTAGGGAGGACATTATCAATATTTGTTTTAAGACAGGTTATATGGGAAGGAGTGCTTCAATGTATTTTAAAGATCCCTACTTATTTGGTTTATTATTCTGCCTTTATTATGTGGATTATGAACCGGAAAACTGTTTTATTGCAGTAGAGAATCATCAGCAAGCTGTTGGATATATTCTAGGATCTTTAGATTCAGAAGATCAAGATCAAGCTTTTAGAAAATTAATTCTGCCAAAAATCATTAGAAGATTATTTTTTAGCACAATCTGGAGACATCCAAGCACTTTCAAAACAGTATTACATTTTAGGAAAATATTTTCCAATTCTCCGCCTGTTCCTAATGAAAGAGACATTCAGAAGATGTACCCTGCACATTTACATATAGATATTTTAGACTCCTATCAAAGGAGAGGGACTGGATCGAAATTGTTGAAAAAATTTGAAAATCATCTTTGTGAACACAATATTGAAGGAGTCCATTTAGGAACAAGTTCTTACAACAAAAAAGCTATACAATTCTACTATAAACATGGATTTGAATTATTATATCAGAGCCCTGAGGGGTTCGGAATGTGGCCTAATGCACCGAAAGCACGAGCCCTAATTTTTGGAAAGAAATTACATAAACATAATAATAACGAAGAGATTAATAGTAAAATTGATTAAATAAAATGTCTAGTCTATTTCCAAAAGTTAAAAGAGGGTTATATTAAAAATCAAATACTTATAAAAATTACTTGAGGAATTGAAACACCAGATAGAAGTGTTCTATTATTCGAAATAAAAAAAAAGAAGAGGGAAGAATCTTATCGTCCCTTGAATTCTGCATCTCGTTTTTGCATGAAGGCAAAAACTCCCTCTTGAAGATCTTCTGTAGTAAATACTAGACCTCCACCGTATGATTCTAGCATTAGACCAATATCATGAGGTATTTCACTTCCGTAATTGATCATTTGCTTTGCGATTCCTGCTGCGATAGGAGATACTTTTTTAGCGATCCTCTTAGCGATTTCATAGACTTTCTTCTCGAACTCATCATCATCAAAGTATCCATTGATTAAACCCATTTTGAACGCTCGTTCAGCTTCAATCCGTTCCGCTGTAAGTATTAGCTCCATACTTTTTCCAACTCCAATATGTTTTACCATCAATTGAGTTCCACCCCACCCTGGAATTAAACCGAGACCTACTTCAGTTAGACCTACTTTTGCTGATTTCTTTGCGTATCGTAAATCGCAACTCATGGATAGTTCTAAACCACCACCAAATGCATATCGTTCAATAGCTGCAATAACAGGTTTTGGGATCTCTCGAAATCTCTTAAATGTGGTTTGACCTTTTCTTACATAGTTTTTAAATGCCCACGCACTATCTGGAATGCCTCCTGCAAGGTCAGCACCAGCTGAAAAGCAATTAGCTTTACCTCTGACAACAATAACACGAGTATCATAGTCTTCAGCAAGAATATCAAGAGCCTTATTAAGTTCATCAAGTAGTTGACCCCCGATTGCGTTAACTGGAGGATTATTTAACCACAGAGTTGTCACAAAGTTTTCAGGATCCTTTTCGATTTCAATTTTATCAAATTCTGGTCCTGCTTTCTTAGCTGCTTCAGCTTTTACTGCTTCTTTTGCTCTTTCATTTAATGATCCATCTCTAACCCATTTATGAGCTTTAAAGACTTCTAATCCATATTTGTCCGCTAAACTGTCCATATATTCAGTAAGTTCCTTAAAATCAGCATTTTCAGCTAATTCGAAGGGTCCAAAAGGATTATTCATTCCTTTCTTCATTGCAGTATCAATGTCTTTTGCACCTCGGGGTGCAATACCTTCTTCTAAAACTTTTGCAGCTTCATTAATTTGTACTCGCATTAGATTCATGATATCAAAGTTACAGGCCTTAGATAAATCAATTTCGGGACGTCCACCGTCAGAAGGCCATTTATAAATTCCTTCTCCAGTTTTTTTACCTAACTTATTTTCATCAATTAACATTTGCATTAATGGTGTAGGTTTGTAATCAGGGGACAGTCGATCTGCAAGATAGTTCATTGAGTGATAAGCTACATCTAAGCCTACAAAATCCATTAATTCATAAGGACCCATTCGCATCCCCATCATTTGGGCTGCGGCATCAAATTCAGCAGGAGGGTATTCCTTTCTGTCTAACATCTGATGAATGAGTAGCATAGTAATCGCATTAATACGATTTACAATAAATCCAGGGCTATCTAGCGAAACTACAGGATCTTTTGTCTGTTTTTTGGCAAAGTCAATTAATAATTGAATAGTTTCATCAGATGTATTCTTGCTTTTAACGATTTCGATCAATTGCATTAATACAGGAGGATTAAAGTAATGTAAACCAGCTACTTTCTCTGGTCTCTTTGTTGCCTCACCAATTTCCTTAATACTCATATTACTAGTATTAGAACATAATAAAGCATGTTTTGGACAATATTTATCAAGATCGCTGAATATTTTCTTTTTTAACTCAAGATTTTCAGGAGCTGCTTCAATTGCAATATCTGCATTTTTACATACTTCTTTCAAATCTGTAGAAATCGTTAAATTCGCCATGAAACGTTTATGATCTCCTTCAGAAATTCTTGCTTTTTCCGCGAGTTTTTTTAAACTCCAATCAATCCGATTCTTACCCTTTTCAACAAATTCATCTTTAATATCATACATAGATACAGTATAACCAGTCATAAGGCAAACTTCAGCTATACCATGCCCCATATCGCCTGCTCCTATGACTGCTACATGTTTAATATCATCTACTTTCATATTATTTCACCTATTCCTTTATTTACTATTGAAAAATGATTAACCTCCTTTTTGTAATACAGTAGCGATTCCTTGACCACCACCTATACAAGCATTAGCTAATCCATATGTTCCATCTTCCCAATTTAGAATACGAGCTAATGTTCCTACTAATCGTGTTCCTGTAGCACCAAGAGGATGTCCTAAAGCTAATGCACCACCTTTGACGTTGACTCTGTTCCTATCAATACCAAGTTGCTTAATACAATTTAGAGCAACTATTGCAAAAGCTTCATTGATTTCCCAAAAATCAATATCTTTTGCTTCAAGACCCGCATGTTTTAGAGCCATTTTTGAAGCAGGTACAGGACCTTGACCCATAATACCTGGATTTACACCAGCCCAACCAAATGATTTAATGGTTGCAAGTGGTTCTAATCCATAAGTACGTGCTTTTTCTTTAGACATTAAAATCATCGCTGTGGCACCTGCATTGAGAGGAGACGAATTCCCAGGAGTTATTACACCTTCAAAATCAAATGACGGCATTAATCCTCGCATGGCTTCCATTGTACTTCCTCGGCGTACAGAGGCATCAATATCAAATATTTCTCCATTAGCAAGTTTAATTGGCATGATTTCATCTTTGAAAAAGCCTTCGTCCTGAGCTTTTGCTGCAAATTCATGAGATTCTAAGCTATATTGATCTAAATCGTCACGAGTTAACCCATATTCTTTAGCAGCTAATTTGAAAAGTTTTTCAGCTGTTAATCCCATAACAAATCCTGTCGCAAAATCATATTTTGCATATTGTTCTTCAGCAGCAAGAAATGTAGGAGGATCGATATTGGGATTGTTGGCCATTGGAATATGAGTCATATGTTCTATACCAGCAGAGACAACTACATCGGAATAACCAGTCATGATTTGCAATGCACCTGTATGAATCGTGTTCATCGAAGAACCACATTGTCTGTCAATACCTTGAGAACTAACTGATTCAGGAAGACCTGCTAAGGCAACAATAGGTCTTCCTCCATATAACCACTGCTCCATGATTTGAAAAGCGGCACCTACAAGAACATCTCCAATATCTTTAGGATCGATACCTTTTCGATTGATCATCTCGCGAATTAAGCGCCCTGCTAGTACATCCATTCGAAATTCATTCAATTTATCACGATCGGGGTCGTTTGGTCGTGAACGTGAGAATGGAGTTCGAAGATAGTCAACTATTACAACTTCACGCATCTTTTTCTCACCAAATGTTGGAAAATTCATCTTTCTACTATGTGTTTTTCTAGTATATTTCGCTTTTAACATGATAAATTCTTGTTATCTTGCAAATAATTCGTTTAAGGTTACTAGGTAAGAGTCATTAATAATATTTGCGCTCTAGTCTGTTGAATGATTATTATAATGCTGTATTGTGACTAGTTTACATTTAGTCTAGAAAAATAGTTGAAAAATGGGCTAGATTAAAATTATAATACTAATCAAAAGATAACTATGTCTAAATATTATTAAAGAGTAATTTTATTTAAGAATGAGCTTGTAGCTAATACCTATATAAAAAATGAGTATATTAAAGAACTATTTAAGATGAAGAACTTAATATTATGATTTTGATATCAACTACATACTATAAGCTAGAGTAATGCAGTTTAGAGAGAAACAATAAACGAGAAGAAAGAAAAAAAAGAAGGAACTATCTACTCTTTATGTTTGAAGCTTCTTAATGACTGGTAGGAGTTTCATTGTCCCCATGACGTCACCGTCGATCGCATATTGCTTAGCAAAGAAAGCTTTCTGAGCATCAAGTTCTCCTGTGAACATTTTATCAAATACGTCTGATGGACCTTTCATTGTAAAATTTGGTTTTTCAGGTTTTCCTTCATGAAACTCACAGCTGCCATCAGCTTTATGTTCTATATAACAATCTTCGCCATCGATCACGTATCCAGCGATTTTAGCCCATCCTTTTAACATTCCTTTAACTTCTTCATTCGCATTTATCGCATCAGCAAACATCTTTATTTTTTCAGTAGCCATCTCATTCACCTATTGAATTTGAAAATAAGAAATAAAAGAGAGAGTACTAATCAGCACTCAAACTCGGTTTCTTACAATTAATTCTAATCCTATCTCTCTCAATATAAAGTTTTTTGGGTACCTAATAAATACAAAGTCATTGTATAAATAGTCAGAAAAAAATTAACAACTATAACACTTATTTTTTGATTTACATATATTCTTTATAGATATTAAAGGTATATGATGCGTTAAATACTCCCTTTAGAAATATATATTTTGAAATCATATTTTTTTATGGCTATGGGAAAATTTGAGCTAATTCAGTGAAGTCATTGATGATATGATCTGAATATCTTACTTCTTCTTTTCCAAATCCATAAGTACATCCTATCGCTATCCCACCATTCTGTTTTGCTGCTTCAAAATCATGAATCCGATCTCCTATAACGGCAAAGCTATTCGATTTTAAATCAATTTTAATTTTATTTACCATCCAGACTTTATCTTTTCCTGGAAAGTTCCCAGCTGCTAACATTAAATCAAAGATCTGTGAGAACTGAAATCGTGACATTGCTGCCGTAAAATAATCAGCTCGTGCATTTGTGCATAATGCAAGTTTATAACCTCGTTTTTTCAATAATTTGAGAGTCTCTAGAACCCCAGAAAAGAGTTCTCCATGTGTTTTAAATCTTTCAACTTCGGTTTTTTCAACACATTGTCCAAAAAATTCTATTATATTCTTGTTTTTAGTTTTCAATAGGGGGTAATATAATTCTGGAGTTTGTTTTCCGAATTGATCTAATATTTCCGTTTCTGTTGGTATTTGAGTAGGAATTCCAAATTTCTCTTTCAATTTGATCAGACAATTCTGAAAAATAGGTAAGCTAAGCGTTTTACCGTTGAAAAGGGTCCCATCAAAGTCAAATATAAGTGTATCTACATTTAAATTAAAGGGATTTGCCATTTTCTTTACCTAAAGAGGAATATGATCACTCAAAAGTGTATAATGGAGGCAAGTTCAAAGTAGGAATTTTGGAAAGATCGATTTCAAAAGCAACTGTTGGCATGAATAATTGCCAATTTTCTAATATTTCAGGGTAAATTTCTCCGATTATACCAAGTTCTTTTCCATCAGATAATATCCGAGCAGTACGTCCAATAATAAACTCAGAGGATTCAATAGGTTCTAATGTATATTCTATAGAAATACCTGTAAATAAGACTTTAAGAATACTGTGCCCTAGTTCAAATGAGGCATCTTTTCCAGCAAGCACAACGGCAGCTTTAGAGATTGTTTGAAGATGCCATTTATGATCGATTATTACTGCTTCTCCTACTTCAAATAAATATTGGGGGTATTCATTATGAGTATTTTTTGCTAAAAAATCAAGGAGATTAGGAATTAAACGGTCTCGGAGAATTGAATAGTTTAAGCTAACAGGATTTGCAACTTGAACATTTGAGGTGGAGCTTTTACTTACATGACCCATTAGATCATTAAGCTTTTCTGGTGATGTCAATGTAAATGTTAGAACTTCTTGAAGGTTACAACCACTCAAAATTTCTCTAATATAATTTTCATTAATCGTACGTTCTGAAAGCTTTCCAATTGTGATAACTTTATCACGAGTTGGGGTAATTTCCATATAACCATACGCAATTGCAACCTCCTCAGCAATATCAACTGTATGTAATAAATCTACACGATAAGGAGGGTATTTCACTAGTAAATTTTTCTTCTTTTTCTCTACCTCAAATCTTCTCTTTGGTAATAATCTTTGAATATCTTCTGCTTTTAAATTTAAATCTAAACATTTTTCAATTTCTTGAGGGTCAACTTCAATGGAATATGGTTCAGAACGGGGAGAGATCATTATTTTAGATGCCTCTCCATGATTTGGAGGATAATGAATTTCAAGGCTATAAACAGTGCCACCACGATCTCTCAGTGCTTGTGTTACTAA
Source organism: Candidatus Hodarchaeum mangrovi (assembly GCF_975850365.1). Lineage (NCBI taxonomy): Archaea > Promethearchaeati > Candidatus Hodarchaeota > Candidatus Hodarchaeia > Candidatus Hodarchaeales > Candidatus Hodarchaeaceae > Candidatus Hodarchaeum > Candidatus Hodarchaeum mangrovi. Next base: position 18,348 of record NZ_CDLCQJ010000145.1, read on the forward strand.
TGCTGCAACAACTTGAACTACTTCTAGATTTGTTCCTGTTACTTCTACTAAGACATCGGTTGTATCTTCATTTATCTTCCCTACATCATTTGAATTAATAATTGGAGGCATAGATAATACCTTTCCTGTAATATCACGAAGAATTGGAAGGTCACCTTTAGATGGGAGAATGTTCCCATATTCAATACCCTTCTCATGAACTTTTAAAATCTCATCAAGAGAAAGTGGATCACTATAACCAAGCGGAACAAATTTGAACTCCCTTGAAGTAAGTTCATACTTGATTGGGCTTTTTATCATTTTTATATTGTAAATACCAATTGAGGATCTTTGTCGCCGTCGGCCATAGGAAAAATCGACTTTTTCCTGTAATTGAATTAATTGTTTGATAAGAAAATCTGTAAATTTCAATCCCCTAACAATAGACCCTGAAATATATGGTCTTATCTTTTTGATCTTAGGATCGACCTCAATAATATACCCACTTGGTTCAGTTGAAATATCAGGTAATCCCGATTCTGTGCCAAGAATTCCTGATACTTCACGAACTAATCCTTCAACTCCCCATAAATCTGGTCTATTTGAAGTTTTGCAATCTATTTTTAACAAATCATCCGCTAGATCATATTCATCAATTTCGCATTTGGCATAACTAAATAGTTCGTCTAAATATTCAACTGTGGGTTGATTATTCAATTTCAACAGCGAAATGACATCACTATAGGAAATTTTGAATGCAACCATAGTATTCACCGCTAAACTAGAGGAACAGTCCTTAACCATTCTAGGTTTTGAGAAAATAATTCACGAATATCATTTATCCCACGATTTACCATATAAAGTCGGTCTACACCTAATCCCCAAGCAATAACAGGATCAGATATATTAAAAGGAACAGTCACTTCTGGTCGAAATATTCCTGCACCTCCAAATTCAATGTAACCTAATTTAGGATGCTTAGCACTTAATTCAACTGAAGGACTAGTAAAAGGATAATAATCAGGTTTAAATCGAACTTCAGTTGCGCCAGCTACAGTCTCAGCAAACGTTTTCAATATTCCTAATAAGTCTCGAAAGGTGATACTTGGATCACATACAATTCCTTCTAACTGGTTAAATTCTGAAAGATGTGTTGCATCGACTGAATCTGGCCTGTAACATCTAGCGATACTAAACCATTTAGAGGGAATTTCTAATTTATATAAGGTTCTTGCACTCACTGAAGTTCCTTGAGGACGTAAAAGCAATTGTGAAGCTTTATTTGAATCCCACCTATAACGCCATCCACGAGACTTAATAGGTTCACCTGATTCATGAACTCTTTTAACAGCGTCAACAAGAGATTTATCCTTTGGTAAAGTCCCATGTAAGATACTATTCTTTGATTTTGGGTCTTTAATTGTATAAACGTCAGACCATTCGCGTGCAGGATGATCTTGAGCTTGGAAAAGAGCATCAAAATTCCAGAATTCGGTTTCAACCAGAGGGCCTCTCATTTCAGAAAACCCAAGGCCTATTAAAATCCTCTTTACATCCTCAAGGAAGGTCAAGTATGGATGTTTTTTTCCAAAAGGGATTGATTTTGCCTCAGTAGTAACTTTATAGTGCTTTAACTCAAGATTTCTCCAATTCCCATTTCGAATATCTTCAGGTGTTAATTTGGATATATTCTCTTTTATTCGAACTGTATCTTTCATTTTTAATCCATTAGCTGATAAATTAACAAGTGTTTGCTGGCGTTCCTTTAGTTCTATTAGTTTTCTTTTTGTAAGAATGTCAACATCTTCATCACTTGGCAAAATCAAGGGATCAATACTTAGAGACTTAATACATATTTCTAAATTTTCATTCAGCTTATCTACTTCTTTAATTAGTTGAACCATACCTTTTTCAATATTAATAATTCCTTTTTTTCTCAATTGCCCAATAGCAGCGTTTAAAGCTGGTTTAGAAAGTTCTAAGTCTTTTGAAATTTCTATAAGAGAAGTTTTAACGTTTTTTTTCTTGATGTATCGAAGTATCAGATTCTCAGGTAAACCGTTCTTTAATACATCATTTCCTTCAGTAGTCAAAACCACTTTTAAGACATTTTGAACTTGAAAATCGACAAGATCCTTTTTATGCAATTGATACATGAGTAATTCAACCTTTGCTCTAGGTAAATCGAGTTCTTCAGCGAGAGTATCAATTGATTTCTGTTTTGTTAAGTCAAGAACCTGTAATAATCTATTCATTTCAGAATTTAATATTATTGATTGATTTTTCAAATTTCCAATCTCCTTTTTGGAAAATAAACCGGATCTTATCTATTAGGAATTAATTAGAACTAATGTAAAAATAGTTGCTTATTTATCCTAAATAGCATTCAACAAATAGTGATATCCAAATAAATGTAATTGCTAAAGCTTTTACATATTCTTTTTTAGTCTTACTTATTTCGGTAACCATGTTTCATGTACATGAAGCCATTCGACACCACTATTTATTAGATTATTTTTACGGAAAATAGCGGTACTTATCCGACCTACATCAATTTCATTAATCTTTTGCCATTCTTCATATATAACCATCATATAATTAGGCGTTAATTCTTTAAATTGAAAATTTTTTGTCCATATAATTAGCTGATGCTCCTTTCGTGTCCCATAGGCTCTTTTCACTATATCAACAATTGTTTCTTTATCGAATAACTTACCCTCTGGTGTAATTAGGTTAAAATTATAACTTAAGGAATTTTCTAATCGAGTTAAATGATCTTTTGAACACGGAATTACCCCATTATACCATTGTTCAAAGAACTGATGGAGTTCTTCAATCTCCTTTTGACATTGCTCTTTCATTTTGGCCAACTAACAGTAAATGCTTTTATTATTTGACAAATTGCTACAATAAAAAAACAATAAGCCCAAAATTGTAATGGGCCCCAAAAGTCAAAATCTTTGAGAATTGAACCAATTAACCCATCACTGTAAAAAAACACCCTATTAAAGAATAAGCCTTCCCCCCATGTTTCAGATGTTTGTTCATATCCTAAATCTAAAATCGAAAAGGCTGTTAATGAAATAAAAATGACTTGAATGAGGCTTAGTATTTTGTATTTATTCATGGCTATCCCCATTTCTTTTCATTGAAAGATACTTTATAAAAAGATAATCATAGAACAAGAAGACTTTGATATGATTTTATATAACAATTAAATATAAAGGGCATTTATGAAAGAAAAATTATCTTTTGAAGAAAAATTATTTCATATAGTGGCAACCTATTTATTTAAAGGATCTTCTCTTGATGCTGAGAAGGAATTTGCCATTTTCTTATTTGCTGATTGGGCAAAAACCAATCTCGATACGATTCTTGAAGCAATAACTAACTATTCAAATAACCCAAATAATCCATAATACTAATCATAAAACAAATGGAGAATTACTGAATGGTAAGAACAAATCGGAGAAAGGCAACAAAAACTTCACTATTTGGGTCTTCAGAACGAATCAATCATGATGCTTCATATTTCTACTCAAGGAAAATGTTTGAAAATCTACCTCAAGAAGAAATTGTCGAATATAAAGAAAATTTTATTCCTAATTCATTATTAAATTCAATAATAAATAAATCAAGTGAAAAAATGGATGAACTTCCTGATAATAGTATACATATTTTGATTACTAGTCCTCCTTATAATGTTGGCAAAGATTATGATCATGATTTCTCCTTAGATGAATATTTATCTTTTCTTGAATCAATCTGGAGAGAATGTTACCGCGTTTTAGTACCAGGAGGACGTTTATGCATAAATGTAGCTAATCTTGGAAGGAAACCCTATTTTCCTCTTCATTCATATCTCTATAATCAATTGATAGCCTTATCATTTCTTCCTCGTGGTGAGGTTATTTGGAACAAATCAGCTTCTGCAGGCTCTTCCACAGCCTGCGGTTCTTGGCAATCTTCCTCTAATCCAACACTTAGAGATATTCATGAATATATACTTTTTTTTTCAAAAAAGATGTACAAACGTCCTCAGTTAAAAGATAAGTTAAACACGATCTCAAGAGACGAGTTTTTAGAGTATACAAAGAGTATTTGGAATTTCACTACTGGATCTGCACGAAATATTGGTCATCCTGCGCCATTTCCAATCGAATTGCCATTTAGGTGTATACAACTATTTTCTTATAAAAATGAAATAGTTTTAGATCCATTTATGGGTAGTGTTCAAACAGCTATTGCTGCCCTTAAAGCAAAAAGAAAGTTTGTTGGGTATGAAATAAATAATGAATATGTAGAATTGGCTTATAAAAGAATAAACGAATTTCTAAATCAGAAAAATATTAAGTAAAGCCAAATTCTTCGGGCAAATATAATTTAAATGTTTTCACCGTTTTAGAAAATATGAAAAATCATCACATTTAAGAGGAGTTGGTGAGATTAGATGTTCAGCATACTCTACGCCAATTTGTGATCCTAAATTTCTATTCCAGCTCAAAATAACAGATGGAAAATGTCTTAGACCTTGTTGTTTCTTATCTGGGTCAAATCCTTGAGATTTATAACATAAAATTGCTTTTTCTTTTAAATCAACTGTGTTGGTGATGTCAACTAAAAATGAGGTGTAATTGTCTGGGTGTAATCCAATAAATCTTACAGGAAAATAAAGAAGTGATGTAATCCTATGAACAGGTAAGTAATTCATGTACTTTTCCCATTTAGTTAAACGAGAATAAAATATAGCTGCTTCTGTTATTAATTGAGCTTCATAATGATCAGGAGAGGCCATTAAAGTTTTTCCAAACATTTGAATTACTACCTTAGGACGCCAGCTTCGAAAAATACATGCTAATACACATCTATTCTCGAAGTTGTCAAATAAACGTCTGTTGGGTAAATTAAGCGTGATTCTTTTAACCCCAAGAATTTTAGCAGCTTCTTTTGCTTCATTTAAACGAACTTCAGCATAATCAGGATCAAAATCATCAGGTGAACGATATTTTTCGTTAAGCGGTGTTGGTTCAGCATTTGTAAGGTCAATTATTCCTGTTCTAATTCCATGTTCCTTTACTAATTTAGCTAACGTTCCCCCGATTCCTAATTCAACATCATCAGGGTGAGCACCAACTGCAACAACTTCAATTGGATCTTCTAAAACTTCCAAGATTCCATCACTCTCTTTTCATTTCCTTTAGAAAAAATAAAAAAAAACTTATTGTTTTAGTTCTCCTAATTTTTACGAGTTTAGAGGCATTTGTTATTTTAGATATAAAAAACTTCAGCTACTTTGACAAAGTGGTAATTATGAACCGTAATTCCAAACTAAAACAGAACCGTTTAAAATATGCTTCGAGTCCTTACTTAATTCAACATGCTACCAATCCAGTTGATTGGTATGAGTGGGAGGAAGGATTAATTCAAGCAAAGAAAACTGCTAAACCAATTCTCTTAAGTATAGGTTATGCTGCCTGTCATTGGTGTCACGTTATGCAGCATGAATCATTTGATGATGCTGAAACTGCTAAAATTATGAATAAATTATATATCAGCATAAAGGTTGATAGAGAAGAAAGACCAGATCTGGATTCTCATTATCAAACTGCTATTGCACTATTGACTGGAGGGCGGGGAGGTTGGCCATTAACAGTTTTTTGTACTCCTGAAGGATTAGCTTTTGCTGGGGGAACATACTTCCCTAAAAATACTTCCTATGGATTACCTTCTTTCAAAGAAGTTCTACAGTATGTTCATCAAGAATTTAGTAAAGATTTCTCAAAAATAACAAATTTAACAGAGAGAGTGCTTCAAGTAATCCGAGAAAACAATTCAATTGGTGATAAATCAGCATCAATCTCGTATGATATGATAAATGATCATATAGCTGGATTAATGCAAAATTATGACAAGATATTCGGAGGATTTGGATCTAGTGGACCAAAATTTCCTCAAATTTCAGATTTACGATTTTTATTGACACAGTATTATCAGAAAAATAAGAACCAGGAATTACTAACAATGGTCACACAGACATTTGATAATATGGTTTCTGGAGGAATATATGACCAATTAGCTTCTGGATTTCATCGATATAGTGTAGATAGGAAATGGTTTGTTCCTCATTTCGAGAAAATGCTTTACGACAATGCTCAGTTTCTTATTTTGACTGTAGAATTATATCAAATTACTAAAAATTTAGCATACAAAAAGATTGCCTTAGAACTAGTTTCATATCTAAAACGGGAGATAATGTCTGTTGATGGTGTATTTTATTCTTCACAAGATGCTGATTCTGAAGGAAAAGAAGGAAAATATTTCATTTGGACTAAAGATCAAATTATTAATATTCTAGGAGATGATTTAGGCAAGAAATTCTGCAAATATTATGATGTGACTGATGAAGGTAACTTTGAAGATGGTTATTCAATTCTAAATAAAACAGTATTCTTACGTTCTGACACAGAAAAAAATCCTGAATTTTGGGAAGATATCTTAACTGCTAAAGAAACATTACTTGAATTCCGAGAAAAACGACCTAAACCTTTCTTAAACACAAATATCATTGTGGCATGGAATGCATTAGTGATAACTGCATTAACAAAAGCAGGATATGTTTTAAACTTAAAAGAATATGTTCAAATGGCTAAGAAAGCTTTTAGCTATATTATCAAAAATATGAAGGATTTTAAAACAAATATGCTTTATAGAAGTTCGAATAATAACCAATTTAGTACTTTTGCTTTTTCCGAAGATTATTCATTGTTAATTCAAGCGTCTTTGGAATTGTTTGCACAATCAGGTGAGATAATATATTTTAATGAAGCTAGAAAACTTCAGAAAATAATGGATGACGAATTTTGGGATGAAACATCTTTTGGTTATTTCCTAACTAGTAAATATCATACAGATTTAGGAGTCAAAATTAAACCTGTAATTGTTTTTTCACTTCCTTCAGCAAACGCAGTTAGTTTAGAAAATTTAATTCGATTATACCATTATAGTAATGATCCCCAGTATTTAAAACGAGCGGAAGAACTAGCTAACTTTTTAGCTGGTTGGTATAAAGATCAAGGTTATATGAATGGAGATATATTCATGAGTTTAGATTACTACCTTACTAAACCCATAGAATTCATTTCTTTTTTATCAAATGATCAATCGAATGAGAATTCACCAGACAGATTTCTAATCGACAATTTTATTCCTCATATAGTTATCTTAAGAGTAGTTCAGACAAATGTAGGTAAGCTACGAGATCTAGCTATATTAGTTGGACGTATCTCACAAATGGAAAGAGAAGATTGGAAAGAAGATATCATGTATGTTTGTAAAAATATGACATGTTCTACCCCTTTGAGGAATAAAACCGAAGTAGAAATATATCTAAGTAGTTTTCATAATTAAATTTCTAGTATTTTCCTAATCTTATAAAATTTAGGTAAAAAATTAGAAATAAAAGTGTTTAATGATGATTACTCATTTTTGGTTTTAAACTATAGTTAATAGCAAAATTTTTGTATGAACAAGAATTCAAGGTTCTATATCGGATAGTGGTTAATAATGGATCAAAAAGACAAACAAACATATATAGGACCAATAATAGTATCAATAGCTAATGCAATGCGTGCGTTTGACGCACCAGTTCGAAATCCAATGTTATTAAGTGCTTTACCTGGTGATTTTTTTTATAATCCAGCAGCGAAGAATTTATCGAATGCTCTTCGACTAAGTGGATTTTCATCTTTTATAGTTGCCATCGAACATATTATTGGTGCTCTGATCCTCACTCCAATTTTAATGCTTTCTAGAGGATATAGGCATTTTGTTAATTTATTAAGATCTTTTGAAAGGCGAGAATTATTTAGCGTAGCTTTTGTCTCTCTTGGTTCAGGACTAGGATTGTTTTTCTTTCTAATTTCATTTGCTCTTGGTAATCCTACCGTTGCTATATTATTGCAAAAAAGTCAGCCACTTATTACTCTTTTAGTCGCAATGCTAATATTAGGAGAAAGACCCACTAAATTTTATTATATTTCAGCCGTAATTGCTCTAGTAGGAATATTTTTTATGTCTTATGAAGATCTAATTGCTGGAGATTTCTTTAATTTAATGGCAGCCCTTTCATCACTTGTAGCAGCAGTATTTTGGGGTTCAAATACAGTTTTCGGTAGAATTTTAACAGATAAAGCTGACTATTGGGATATTACTGTTTTTAGATATATTGGTGGATCAATTATATTAATTATATTTAATTTAATCTTATTTAATTATACCCCTGACAATTTTAATTCATTAACACAAGCTTTTACTACTTTTCCAAAGTTTATACCTATTGAGATGCTTGGAATAATTGCAATTTTATATTCAGCCTTACTTACAGGGGGGATACTTCCTTTAGCACTATACTACTTCGGTTTAAGGTGGTCTAAAGCCTCAATAGGAGGACTAGCTGAATTATCATTTCCCTTACTAGCTATTTTTGTTAACTTTGTTACATTAGGATATGGATTATCAGTATGGCAAATTTTAGGGGCTCTCATACTTTTTACCTCAGTAATGACACTCTCTTATATTAATACAAGAGAATACAAAAGAAGTTTAAACAAAAACCTTTAATAACCCCTATTTTTTCTTTGGTGGTTGAGGGAGAACGCCCCAAATTTGAAAAGCGATAAGAAGACCAATTATAAGACCTATTCTAGGAAGATCATCTAACATTGTTTCACCCCAAGTTGAAGTCAGAATTGGTGAAAGAATTATTGAAACTATAAAGAAATAAACAAATATTGAGATAGCAAGCAAAATTCCGACAAAAACTCGTTTTGTGAAACTCTCTTGGTAAAATTCAATAAATCGGGAATATAGATCTTTAATAGTGGCGCTCAAAAACTGTACCTCACTTATTATTGAAATACACACATTTTAAGGCTTTCAATCAAAGCAATATAAGAATAACTCTTCGATTCAATACAATTCCTTAGAATCATAGATTTATAATTTCAATTGTATTTTGAATTATATTACATTAACTTGCTTTTCTTATGGCATTTCTTAAAATAATCTGAAGCTGAGAGAAATTTGCAAATGATTGAACAGTATGAATGCCTTAAAGTATTTATTAAGAATACCAAGATAACTTCCCTTTCACTACTTATGAAAAATTCTCAGATTTTTCAGGAATTTAGGTCAATGTTAATGAGAAAAGAATATTCAATAAATGACTCATTTTTACTCCTACGCAGTATTCTTGGGGAAGGAAAAGGAAGCACTCCGGAGTCAGATGATATTATAATTGGTATATTATGCTGCTTTCAAATTTTTAAACCAGAATATGACTTTTCATTCCTATCAAGCTTCCCCTTTGAAAAATTTACTACTAGTAAGTCCTCTATATTACTCCGTTCAATTTTACGAAAGAGGTACCCTAAGGAATTACAGAAATTTCTTGATCTCTTAAATAAATCCTCTTTATCATCAATCCAAAGAAGAGCATTTTCTTCTGAGATACAAAAAATAGCTCAAATTGGTGCGACAAGCGGTGTGAATTTTCTTCATGGAATTTTCTGGGAAATGGATAATATATTGAATGAATCAAATTCGAATTTATCTTAGAAATGTTAAAAATTTGTATTATAAGGATAACTCAGAAAGATTTTAGATGAGCCAAAATGAAAGCAGTTTTAATACATCAATTTGGAGGAGTGGAAAACCTGATATTTGATGAATTCCCTACTCCTGATATATCAGATGATCAAGTTCTTGTCAAAGTAAAAGCAGTCGCATTAAATCACTTGGATTTATTTGTAAGAGCAGGCATACCTAATTTAAAGCTTGAGTTGCCACATATCTTAGGTTCTGATATTTCAGGAACAATAGAGATGATTGGAAGTCGAGTAAAACATCTCTCTGAAGGACAAAAAGTAATTATAGACCCAAGTTTAAGTTGTGGGGTGTGTGAATTTTGTTATCAAGGTGAAATTTCCCTTTGTGATAAATATAAAATTATTGGTGAACATACACGCGGAGGATATGCAGAATATATCGTAGTTCCCTCTGAAAATGTAATTAAGATTCCTGATAATGCAATTATTGATGTTAAAGAGGCTGCTGCAGTTCCCTTAACTTTTATGACCGCTTATCGTATGTTAATGACAAGAGCAAAATTAAAATTAGGGGAAGATGTTCTGATAACTGGAATTGGAGGAGGAGTGGCATTAGCTGCTTTGCAAATAGCTAAATTAGTTGGATCTAGAACATTTGTTACCTCTTCTTCGAATGATAAACTACAGAAGGCCAAAAAATACGGAGCAGACTTTATTATTAATTATAAAGAACAACCTGATTATCAAAAAGAAATATGGAAACTAACAGGTAAAAGAGGAGTTGACATTGTAGTTGATTCAGCTGGACAAGAAACTTGGGATAAAAATATGCGTTGTTTACGAAAAGGGGGGCGTTTAGTAACCTGTGGAGCAACAACAGGTTATAATACTTCAATGAACTTAAATTTATTATTCTGGAAACAATTTGATCTTCTAGGTTCTACAATGGGCACTAGAAATGAACTTCGGGAAGTTCTGAAATTTGTATGGGATGGAAGGTTGAAACCGATTATTGATAGCTTTCTTCCTCTTTCTGATGCTAGAAAGGCTCATAAAAAACTAGAAGATGGAACGCAATTTGGTAAAATAGTTTTAGAATCTTAAATGAGAAACAATATATTTTACCTTTAATTTGAAAACAAAAAGTGAAAAGATGTTATTTCCAACATAGACGATAAAACATTATTTCATACAAATTAAATAATTACTATTCATATAAAATATCAAAACGGAATTTTTTATCTTACTCATATTTTAAATTATTCTCTTTCTTTTTTATGAATGATTTAAGTTCTGCATAAAATTCATCGAGTGTTCCTGAATAATCAGCTTTGAATTTTGGAGCTTTTGCATCCAAATCGGTTTTAATTACTTTATTATACTTATTTCTTCCATCCTGAATTATAAATGTTTTAATCCCTAATTTTCCAGCAACTAAATCATTTATGGGATCATTTCCTATCATCAAACAATTCTCTGCAGATTCATTTATCCGCCTTAAAAGTTCTTCATAATACTCTATTTGAGGTTTAGAGAATGTATAATCATCTGCGGAGGTAACTTCAAACCAGTTGATTTGGTTACTATTTATCTTTGCCCACCCTAAGCGGATTTCGTTTGCGATTGCAGGGAATATAGGGTTAGTAGCAGCAACTAATTTAAAATAAGGAGCAGCTAACTCTAGGATATCTTTTGCCAAAGGATGAGGGGTGATAATCTCTGATAAAATTTGAAAATCTTCTTTATAAAAGCGAAGGAATCGATTTTTTATCTCTTGGGAGGTAAGATTTCCTCCCATTCGGTTTGAAAGATCTAAAGTAAATTTTTCTAGATTTGTGATTCTTTTAGGGTCTTTGACTAACATTTTATGTGTACTCAATAGAAATATCTGTGTAAAAATTTCAAGATTCGGAAATTCTCGTTGGAAATACTTGTAGATTAATCTAGAATAATTGGGAATGAATTCTTTTTCATCAAAAAGAAGAAGAGTATTATCAATGTCAAATAATAGAGTGGTTATGTTAGAAAAATTGATTTTTGATGTCATACAGCTTTTTCCTCGGCCTATTTTTTGTTGGTAATTAAATCCCATCAATTTTTA